>JAKEHA010000143.1 GCA_022615275.1 Candidatus Latescibacterota bacterium | reverse complement strand
AGAGCCGGACCACCTCGGCCTCGCGGGCGTCATCCACGAGAATGGCGGCGGTGATTGAATCAAGGTGAACATCGAGTCCTATCCAGGTACACTGGGTCATGGCTGGATCCTCCGATCAAGAAAGTTGAGTGCTTCGTACACTCATGTAGCTCTGGTCAGGCCTTCTGACCAACCTACGATAAATGGAGGGTCCAGCCGCTTCTATATGGTCTAGTCGTTCGCGCACGACGCGGATGATCCAGCGCCGTGGCCGGAGCGAGATGCTTCGGCCACGGCGCTTTCTTTTACCGGACAGGGTGGCGCTGGACGCGCCCGTTCACCGCGTCGCCACCGTGTGGTACACTTACGGCCTGGCCGATCCTCGCGAGTGAGCGCCGCATTGCGCCTCCGAGAATCTCACATAACCGGGCGAAGGGCACGCAAAGGGGGGCTTCCGTGGCACACCGGAAGTTCCTGGACTACTATCGGAACACGGCCCTTTTCATTCTGAATCTGGTCGTCTTGCTCGTGATCGTGAACGCGGCGCTCTACGTCATGTTCCGCGTCAATGACGCGCGCACGCACGTCAGCGAAGCGGAGCGGATTGCACGCATTCACAACAACCCCGAGCTGCGACGCGTCTATCCCGATCTCGACGCGCAGAGCATTCATCAGCTCATGCAAGAGACGTGGTCGCGTGCCTACGGCTACGAACCGTTCACCCAGTTTCGAGAGCGCCCGTTCACGGGGCGCTTCGTCAACGTCAGCGAAGCAGGTTATCGGCTGTCCAAGAACCAGGGGCCGTGGCCCCCGGATCCTGAGAACTACAATGTCTTCGTGTTCGGCGGCTCGACGACGTTCGGTTACGGCCTCCCCGATTCCCAGACCGTGGCGTCCTACCTCCAGGACTATCTGGCCGCGCACGCTTCAGCCGACGTGCGCATCTACAACTTCGGCCGCGGGAGCTATGTGTCCGAGCAGGAGCGCGTGCTCTTCGAGGAACTGCTCCTCTCCGGGTTGGTGCCCGATTTGGCGCTGTTCATCGACGGGCTGAATGAATTCGCGTTTCCCGCGGGACCCGCGGAGACGGAGCGCCTGAAGGCTCTGTTCGGCGCCCCCGCGAGCACCCTCGATCGCTGGCGGTGGATCCAGCGATTGCCCATGACGCGACTGGCTCGCTACATGCGCAGGAGCGCCACCGCCGCGCTGACGAGCGGACCGCGTATCGACCGGCGGAATCTCGAACCCACCGCCGCGTTCGACGACGGCAAGTATCGCGATCCCGAAGTGATCGCGCGCGTGATCGAACGCTACTTCCAGAACAAGGATCTGATAGGAGCCGTTGCGGACTCGCGCGGCGTCAGCGCCGTCTTCGTGTGGCAGCCGATACCGCTCTACAAGTACGACCTGAACTACCACCTGTTCGCCCGGAGCGACTTCGGGTCGAACTTCTTCGCCCGCTACGGCTACGCGTACGTGGCGCGTCGCATCGCGCAGGACCCGCCGGGCAGGAGCTTTCTGTGGTGCGCGGACATCCAGGAGTCGCTGAAAGAACCCCTCTATGTCGACAAGGTGCACTACACGGCGCGCATGAGCCGTTTGTTCGCCGCCACCATCGCCGAACAGATGCTCGAACGCGGGCTGATACCCGTCCACACCGCGCACACCCCCCGGGGGTAGCCGAAAGGGGGTTTCGAAGGAAAGCTCCTGGCGTCCCAGCGCGCTGCATGGGGTCGGATATAGCCAACTCGTTGTAGAACATAAACTTCCCTCCAATAGGGAACTCCACACCGCCCGGCTGGTCCTCAAGAATTTCTTTCGCTGTAGAAGAAAAAGAGATATTCAGCTCCGATTTTTTGTAATGCTGCGTATTGAGAGTTGCAGGTCGCGTCCATTCAAGGCGCGACACGCTGGCGGGGGTAAATTGCGGCCACTCTCGTCGGCGAGCAAAAACGGGCCGGCACCCAGGACGGGTCGCCGGCCCGTTCTCTTTGTTGGCATCGTCTGTTAGTCTCGCGGCATGTGCGGGATCTGCGGACTTATGGGGGACGTCGATCCGCAGCACGGGCGCGCCTGCGTGAAACGGATGGCGGACTGCATGCGCCACCGCGGCCCCGACGACGAGGGATTCTTCGACGAGCCGCCGGTCTTCCTCGGGCATCGACGGCTCTCGGTCGTCGACCTTTCGACCGGCCACCAACCCATCTCCAACGAAGACGCTACGGTGTGGACCGCCTACAACGGCGAGATCTACAACTACCTGTCCCTTCGCTCGCAACTCGAGAAGAATGGCCACTCCTTTCGCACGCACTCGGACACCGAATGCATCGTGCATCTCTACGAGGACGTGGGCGCCGACTTTCCCAAGCAGCTCAACGGGATGTTCGCCATCGCGCTGTGGGATTGCGCGCGCAAGACGCTCGTGCTCGCGCGCGACCGGCTGGGAATCAAGCCCGTCTACTACGCACGACTCGCCGATGGAACGCTCGCGTTCGCGTCGGAGATCCGCGCGCTGCTTCGTTGCCCGGGCGTCGATACCAACATCGACCCCGTCGCGCTGGATAGCTATCTCGCGCTCCAGTACATCCCGGGACCGCGCACCATCTATCGCGGCGTGCACAAGCTCCCGGCCGGGCACACGCTGGTGGCGAACGCGGGCGGCATCGTGGTGAAGCCGTTTTGGACGCTGGAGCCGGCGCCGCCGCCGTCGTCCTTCGAAGAAGCGTGCGACGAGTTTCGCGCGCTGTTCGAAGACGCCGTGCGTATCCAACTGATGAGCGACGTCCCGCTGGGTGCGTTTCTCTCGGGCGGAATCGACTCGGGGCTCGTCGTCGCGGCCATGGCCAAGGCGATGGACCGCCCCGTGCGCACGTTCTCGATCGGCTTCGACGCCGAAGGCGGGTACTCCGAGCTGCCGTACGCCGCGGTCGTGGCGCGCCACTTCGGGACCCAGCACGAGACGCTGACCGTATCGGCGTTGGACCTCGAGTCGTTGCTCCCCCAGGTCGCGGTGGCGCTCGACGAGCCGCTCGCGGACCCCGCGGCGGTGCCGACGTACTTGCTGTCGCGCTTCGCGCGCGAGCACGTGACGGTGGCGCTGACGGGCGAAGGCGCCGACGAACTCTTCGCCGGCTACGATCGTTACCGACTCGAAGCACTACGCAATCGCATCGATTTGATTCCAGCGGGGCTGCGTCGCGGCGCGATTGCGGTCGCAAGTCCGCTGGCCGGAGGGCGCGCGCGCAAGGCGCTGCAGGCCGCGGCCATGGATGCCGCCTCCGGCTTCGTGCACCTGCGCTCCGTGATGCCGCGCGAGATGCGCCGCGCGTTGTTGCGCGCGGACGTGGCGGCGCAGGTGCCGAGCGACCACCTCGAGCGCCGAATGGCGGCGTATTTCCAGAAGTCGAAGGGGCTCGACGCGGCGCTGCGCGCGGATACGCTGGAATGGTTGCCGGACGATCTGCTGATGAAAGTCGACAAGACATCGATGCTCGCATCGCTGGAAGCGCGGGTTCCGTTTCTCGACTATCGCATCGTCGAACGGGTGTCGGGTTACCCGGTCGGGTGGAAGTACCGCAACGGTCGCAGCAAGGTGCTGCTCAAGGCGGTGGCGGAGAAGGTGCTCCCGCGCGAGATCGTCCATCGTCCGAAGCACGGGTTCGCCCCGCCCATCGGTCGCTGGCTGCGGGGAAGCCTGCGCGCGTACCTCGAAACCAACCTGCTCGATTCCTCGGCGCTTTCGTCGCGCTGGCTCGAACCGCGCGCGGTGCGCGACGTCGTCGGGCGTTACATGAACGGAGAAGAGCGGCTGGCGCTGCCCGTTTGGGCGCTTTTGTGTTTGGAGATTTGGATGCGCAACCGCGACGGCGCGGAGACACCGTTGTCATGAGCGTGCGTCCGCGGTCCGACAACGGATGCGTTGCCTACGTGGCGTCCGGATTCCCGAAGCTCACGGAAACCTTCGTGCTGCGCGAAGTCATGGCGATTGAGCGCAGCGGCATCGCGGTTTCCGTCTTCAGCGTGCGTCCACGTCCGCGGGGGAAGCTGCACGCCGACGCGCTGCCTTACCTGGAGAAGACCCACTACGCACCCTGGTTCGGAGTGCAGCACGTGGCCGCGCTGTTATCGCTCGCCGTACGCAGGCCGGCGGGACTCGTCCGCGGACTGGCTTTTCTCGCGCGCGACGTCTTCTCCCACGCGCGCTATCCGTCCGCGGTCGCGAAGGCGATCGGCGCAACGCCCAAGATGGTGCTGTTCACGCGCCAGATGGAGCGCGAGGGTGTCGTGCACGTGCACGGGCACTTCGCCAACATCCCCACCACGTTCGCGTCCTTCGCGGCCCGCGTGCTCGGGATCTCCTACAGCTTCACCGGGCACGCGTGGGACATCTTCGTGCCGGTCAACCAGGCGGGGTTGGGGGCGAAGATCGCGGGCGCGCGCTTCGTCGCCACCTGCACGGTGTACAACACCACGGTCCTCACGCGTTTTGGCCGAACCGATGCCGATCGCAAGAAGATCTGGCGCAACTACCATGGCCTCGATCTCACGCGCTACGTCGCCTCGGACGAGCGCGACGCCGCGCGCATCGTCGCCGGCGGGAGCTTGGTCGAGAAGAAAGGGCTCGTGTATCTGGTCGAAGCCGCGGCGCTCTTGCGTGCGCGGGGCGTTTCGGTGCGGGTCGAACTGGTCGGAGAGGGAGCGGAGCGCCGCGCACTGGAGAACGCGATCGCGCGCCACCAACTGGGCGAGGCAGTCGTTCTGGTTGGATCGATGCCGCACGAGCAGCTGGTCGAGCGCATGCGCACGTCGGCCGTGGTCGTGTTGCCGTGTATCGAGACGCGAGACGGCTACATGGACGGCATTCCGAACCTTCTCATCGAAAGCCTCGCGCTCGAAGTACCCGTGATCTCGACGCCGATCTCCGGCATCCCGGAGCTGGTCGTGGACGGTGAGACCGGTCTGCTCGTGCCACCTCGCGACGCCGCCGCCCTCGCGAACGCGATCGAGTCGCTGGTGCGCGATCCGGCGCGGGGCCGGTCGCTGGGCCGCGCGGGACGCGCGCGCGTCGAGACCATGTTCGACCTCGGTCGCAACGTCGGAGAATTGGTCGCGCGTTTTCGCGCCGTCATGGACGAACGCTCGCGGAGTCGCACGCAATGAAACGTGTGAAGCACGACATACACGAGTCCGATCGCCCGGTCACACTGATGCGACCGGACGCGCCCGAGCTGGTGGAGAAGCGCGGTGCGTCATCGTTCCCGTCGGACTTTTACGAGCAAGCCCACGGGCGCGTTCGTCTCTTGGCCGGCTTCTTCTTCTGCGCGTTCATGTTCGACGTGCTGGTGTACATCAGCGCGGTGGCATTCGTGCGCGACGTTCCGCGCGATATGGTGCGGACGGCCGCTTTTCAATGGGCATTTGGCGGCGCCGCCGCGTTGTCCGCCGGATTGTGGTGGGCGGCGCGCAGCCCGCGCGTCTCCGTTTCCAGGCTACACGCGATCGCGTCGATCTACGAGGTCATCGTCTGCTTCATCGCCGCATTCTCGATGTACTGGCAATTCTACATCGACCCCTCCGATGACCTGGGTGCCTCCGATCGTCATCATGTTCCCCCTCATCCTGCCGGGACCTCCGCGGAAGATGACGACTGCGGCGATCGTATCGGCATCCATGGGCCCGCTGGCGTTGTTCATTCTCGAATCGACCGGCAACGTACATGTCGATGACGGGAGTCAATACGCCTCCGCGATCATCGGTTCCTTCTTCGCGGTGGTTCTGGCGCCGCAAGGCGGCCAAGGACTGGGCCGTCGCGCGGCTGTGGCTCCAGCGCGAGTTGGGGGGGTGCTTGAGTGAGCGCGGATCGCTTCCGCCGTCTCGTGGACATTCTGGGCGACGCGATGCAGCTGCCCGCGGACCAACGAACCGCTTTCGTCGAACGCGCCTGCGCGGGCGACGCCGAGCTTCTCGCGGAAGCGCGTTCGCTGCTCGCGGAGGCGCACGCAACCTCGTTCGAAGCGGTCACCGCGCGCTTGGGCGCGGGCGTCAGTCGCGCCGCGGAGGCGCTGAACCGCACCGCGCCGCTGCCCGCCCAGGTCGGGTCCTACCGAATCCTCGGGCTGTTGGGCGAAGGCGGCATGGGCCTCGTCTACCGCGCGGAGCAGACGTCACCCATCCGGCGTGAAGTCGCCCTCAAGATGGTGCGCGGCGGACTGCGGAGCGAGCCCGCGCGGGCGCGTTTCGAAGCCGAACGGCAGGCGCTCGCCGTGATGGACCACCCCGGCATCGCGCGCATCTACGACGCGGGTGCGGCCGACGACGGCACTCCGTACTTCGCGATGGAGCTCGTGCGCGCATCGTCTCGACGTCGACGCGCGCATCGACCTGTTCGGCAGAGTGTGCCGTGCCGTCCAGCACGCGCACATCAAGGGCGTCATTCACCGCGATCTCAAGCCGTCGAACATCCTGGTCTCGAGCGTCGACGAACACGCCGAGCCTCGCATCATCGACTTCGGGATCGCGAAGGCGGCTGAAGCGGTCGCCGGCGCGGAGACCATGCACACCGCGTTCGGCTCGGTAATCGGCACGCTCGAGTACATGAGTCCCGAGCAAGCGGCGGGCGGGGACACGCGCGTGGACACCCGATCCGACGTCTACTCGCTCGGGGTCGTGCTGTACGAGCTGACAACGGAGGCACTTCCGTTCGAATCGGCCGCTCTGCGCGGCGCCGGCGCAGTGGAGGCACAGCGGCTCATTCGCGACACCGATCCGCCCACGCCCGCGCGTCGCTTCACGGGCACGACCTCGCGCGACGCCATCGCGCGGACGAGACGCACCGATGCGCGCACGCTGGAGCGGCGTCTCACCGGCGACCTGGGCTGGGTCATTATGCGCGCGCTGGAGAAGGATCCCGCGCGTCGGATGCGCCGCGGAGCCGCGCGATCGCCGCGCAAGCGGCGTCGTACTACGACGGTGGAGGGGATCCGGAGCTCGCGAGTTCGTGGCGGCTGCGGGCCGCGGGCGGGGCACCCGAATAGCTCCGTGCGCCGTCACTCCTAGCCGGTACGCCTTCGAATCTCTTCCAAGTTCAGCTCGATCGATTGGTTGGAGCGCAGCAACTCCTCGAGGACTTCTCCGCTGGGACGTGTGCTCGCGGAGCGCGAGCCCGATTCGTCGAGGAGGGGGCTCAAGCCGGTCCAGATCTCTTTCGGCAGGACGCTCTCCAGGTACTCCAGGCTGGTACCCCGCAATACCGTGTCGCTCGTCAGCAACCCCTTGAACGCGATCTGCAGCGGGGCGCGCGGGAGCACCAGCGAGAGCAACGTGAACACGTGCTCCATACTGCGATTGGTCCGCGCGCGCAGTGCTTCGTCGATCTGCAAGGACTCGTTGACGGCCGGATCGTCGATGAGCCGCTGGTTCTGCCAGAGCGCTTTCTCGACGTGCGTTTCCTGCAAGACGGCCGCGTAGACGACGTTCTTGTCGACCACGAGCGCCGGCGCCATCTCGATGATGCGCGCGAGCGCGCGCCCGCACTGAAATCGCACCTCGAAGCGCTTGTCGGCCGTCGCGGCCAGGAGACCGTCGTACGAGCGGGGCGTGGCGCACGTCCCCAGGATGCGCGGTATGCGGCGCCGAATCGCGAAGTCCTCGTTGGGATCGAGCAGGCGATCGACGAGCTGGCCGGTGATCGACGGCGCCGCTTTGGCCAGCGCGCGCGACGCCCACCCCGTGACCTCGTCCCACGCCAGCAGGGCGATCACCTGGGCTGCCACCCCCGGGGTCAGCACGCGCATTTGCCGAAGCTCCGCGTGCACGCGGCGGGGATCGCCGGAGCGCAGCGCCACCAGCGACGCGATCTCCGGGTCGGCAGCGGGCACCGCGGCGGCCGGCGCGCGCGTCGCACTCGCCGGTTCGGGCTCGTCGCCGGCGGTCGTTTCGCGAGAGGCCGAGCGAGCGGCCGCGCGCAGCTCGTCGAGGCGAATACCGACGCCCGACATCGACAGATCGAGGCCGGTGAACGACTCCATCAGGGTTGTGCCGACTCCCGCCGCTTCGTCTTCCTTGATGTCGAGGACGTTGGCTCGGTCGATGAGGCTCGCCTCCAGCGCGCGGATGTAACCGCGGCGCAGCGCTCGCGCGACCACGAACCCCAGGATCGAGATCGCGACCGCGAGCAGCACGAGGATGTGATCCGCGATCGCCATGGGGAGAAAGATCACCGCGCGCGTGATGGCGCCGCCGAGCACGTCGCCCATGCGATCGGCGCCCACGTCGACGATGGTCTTGGTGGCGCGCTTGTCCTTGGGCACGACGGGCGTGTACAGCAACTCGTATCCCGATCGAAACAGGGAGCTCTGGAGCACGCCTTCGACGCCGCGCAGGATTCCCAAACCCACGAGCCCCAGAACTGGAAGGGTAGCCAGTCCGCCCACGGTCATGACGGCCGGGCGTACGGAGACGAGGTTGGCGATGCCGATTCGCTCCAGCAGCCGGCGCGTCATGCCGGCTTGCACGACCAGCGTCACCACCGAGACTGCGGTGTAAAAGACAGCGAAGAAACGCACCAATTCGGCGCCGGTGGTGAATGTCTCGGCGGCACGCGCCTTGAAGAGAAAGTCGATCAGTGTCGCCGCGGCGTTGCCCAAGAGAACGATGAGGGCGAGGTTGCGCAAGTAGCCCACGCGGCGCAGGGCGCGGAACCCCGATTCGACCGCATTGTCGCGGCGGCCCCCCGCGAACACCGCGCTCCACGGGCGCGAATCCGTCGTGGCATCGTGGTGACGAAACCGCAGCAGGAGCAGCGCGCACAACAAGTGGAAGCCGGCGACGAAGGGGAGCACCCACAGGACGCCCGCGCGGGATCCCACTTGGTCGGCCAGGAAGCCGCCGAAGAGCCCGCCGATGGTGGCGCCGCCGACGATGCGACCGATGCTCTGCCGCGCCGTGCGCGGGTCGAAGGTTTCGTTGACAATGGACCAGAATCCGGAGATCAGGATCGATCCGATTACCGCGACGTGAAAATAGACGGCGACGGCAGCGATGCGCGGATTGCGCTCGGCCAGCAGCCACAACGCGACCAGCAGTAGAGCGCTGGCGAAGAACCAGGGCGGAATCGCGCGCGCCGGTCCGAGCACGGTCATCACGCGCGCGGCGAAAAGCACCGTGCCGATCGACGCCAGGGCCGATGCCATCAATACCAGCGGTAGCGCGGAGATATCGAAGTGGGTGAGAAAGAACGCGTCGCGCGCGGCCTTGCCGGCCACTTGCGTCGCAATCATCGCGAACGCGCACACCGAGGCGGTTACGACCAGCGTAGCCGGAGCGGACGCCCGGCCCGAGCTAGCCATTCACCACCCAGGGCGACGATTCCAGCTTTCCGGCCAGCGGCGCGGCGTACAGTTTGGGCAGGTTCGTGCGCCACCATTTCTCGGCGCGATCCTGCGTCCACGCAGGCAGGGTGGCAGCCAGCTCCGCGAACATGTCGCCGAGCTGCTGCGCGGAAACCGGCCGGTCGTCCGGGTCCTTCGCGAGGCACGCGTGCACCAACTCTTCCAGTCGCGGCGGCACCTCGATCTCGGTGCGCGACCGGATGGAGGGCGGGTCTTCCTTCACGTGCTGCACCAGGATCGCCATCGGACTCTTGCCGTCGAACACCATCTGCCCGGTAAGCAGCCAGTACCCGACGCAACCGAGCGCGTAGATATCCGCGCGCCCGTCGACGGGTGCTTCGCCCGTCACCATTTCCGGCGCCATGAAACCGGGAGTGCCGCTGGTGGCGTTGGTACCGGTGAGTTGCGTGAGCGTCTCTCCGGGTTCGAGGACGCTCTTGACCAGCCCGAAGTCGAGCACTTTGACGAAGTCGAACTCGCGTCCGCGCCGGCAGGTGAAGATGTTGCCCGGCTTGACGTCGCGGTGGATGAGACCGCGGTGGTGGGCGTCGGCCAGCGAGTCGCACGCGGCGCGCAGGAAGTGCACCGCGCGCTCGGCGGGCACCGGTCCGGATTCCTGCACGAGTGATTTCAAGTCGCGGCCCTCGAGAAGCTCCATCACGTAGTAGAACGCGCCGTCCTCGGCGATGCCGAAGTCGTAGAGCTGGATCGAATGCGGCGAGGTGAGCATGGCGGTCGCCTGTGCCTCGCGCTCGAAGCGCCGCATCATCGTGGTAACACTCCCTTGATCGCCGTTCTTGCTCAGCGATTCGGGGCGAATCAGCTTCACGGCGGCCGGTCGCGCGAGCAACTTGTGCTGCGCGCGCCACACTTCGCCCATGCCGCCCGTCCCGATCTTGTCTCGGAGCTGATAGCTGCCCAATCGCCGCGCCTTGGACACGTCGCGGGCGAGGTGGAACACGCGGTATGCGGAGACGAAGGCGATGCCGACGCAGATCAGGACCGGGGCCGAGTGGCGAACGATCGTCACCCAGTGCAGGTTGCCGGCTTCGGGTGGTACGCCGTGCACGAGCGCGGAGAGCGTCATTACGGCCGGCACGGTCGCCGCGGCGCCCAACGACGCCCACAGCACCTGATTGGGGGGCAGCGCGACCACGGCGGGAAAGGCGACGATCCACAAGCCGACCCAGTCGACGGATTCGATCGAGTACTTGTTGACGAGGCTCTCGCGCTCCCATCCCCACGACAGGATCGAAATCCCGAGCGAACCGACCACCAGGAACGTCATCGCGAAAGCGGCGAACTGGCACGCGTCGCATTTCTGGCGGCGGCACCAGTAGGCGACGAACAAGGCGTAGGCGATCGACACGGCGGTGACGACGTTGTCGAAGGTGGGCAGGAAGTGAAAGAACCCGTCGGCGGCGATCTGGGTCAGCCAGTCGGCCATGTAGGCGAGGAAGTAGGCGCCCGCGTAGACGCACGCGGCCACGGCCAACCCGTTGAACGAGCCTCGTTGGGTTTGGGAATCGAGGTCGTCGAACCGGGACGGGTCGCTCTGTGAGCTACTCTGGCTGTCCGTCCGTATCTGGAAGTGTGCGGCCACGCGGGACTCCTCGATAATCGCGGAAGTGCCGCAAAGATACCACGCGAGGGGTTAGAACGCCAGGCCCGCGACCACGTACACCCGCGTTCCCTCGTCGCTCGAGGCGACCGAGATGCTGCCCGTGTTGGCGGGCCCGAGGAACGAAGCCCAGACACCCCCGCCCACCCCCGTGTGCCACTTGTCCGAGGTCTCGCCCTCCAGAAAAACGCGCCCCACGTCTCCCAGGGCGAAGAGTCCCACCGTCGTGGGAACGATGAAGTACACGCGCCCCAGCGGAACCCGCAGCTCGACGTTGCCGTACGCGGACGCGTCGCCCGCGAAGCGGTGCTGCGCGAACCCGCGCACGGTCCGAACGCCGCCGACGTACGCCGCCTCGTGGTACGGGTACGTGCCCCACACCTTCTTGCCCCCCGCGCGCAACGCGAGCGACGGCGTCGACAAGATGTGAATCGGCAGATGAATCGAGGCCTCGCCGTGCACGTGGCCGAACACGGTTTCAACGTCGGCGCCTTCGGGAAACACGGTGCCGTCCACCACGAGGCGCGCCCCGCGCGTCGGTGCCATGTCGGAATCTCGGGTGTCGATCTCGACTCCCGCGCCGGCCCCGAACTGGAGGAAGTCCTCGGCGCCGTAGGGCGGATTGACACTAATGAACCGATTCGGCTCGAGCTTGGTCTTGTTGTAGATCGCATTCGCGCGCAGGGTCGCGAACAACGACCCCTTCAAGGGAAACGTGAGCGATGGCTCGATTCGGTACTGCGACTGCTTGAGCTCGTAGAAGTCCTCATCGCCCGGGTCGTCGGTTTCGTTGCCGAAGCCGTAGAAATTGAGAAAGTCGAGCCCGGAGGCGCGCAAGTACATACCCGCATACGCGCGCGAATTCTCGAAGCGGAATTCGCCGTTGTAATCACCGCCGAAGCCGCCCGCTCCGGTCGCGTAGCCGATGCGCAACGTGTGCTCGTTCGCGTAGGGGTCCTTGCGGAATCCGTATCCTTGGGACTGAATGCCGACCAGGAACAAGGCGCCGAGGTCACTGCTGCCGCCGATCCAGGGGTACCACGAGTACCGTCGTCCCCAATCGCGGGGCGGGATCCATGGCGCCGTCTCGCGCACCGGCGGCGTGTAGGGACGCGTGTCGACATCGACGCCGCGATCGGGAATCCAGGTAACGCGGTCGGAATCCGAGACCCGAAGCCTCGTCCCTTCGCTCTCGTCATGGACCTCGACAGAGTCGCTGCCGCCGCCGCCGATCACGCGCACCACGATGTCGCCGGACTTGCCTCGGGCGCGCACGCGATCATCGCCGGCGCCCAGGTAGATTCGCACCTCATCGGTTTCACCCTCGTGAAACGTGCGCTGGTGGAACGTCGTCGGCGCGTTCTCACGTGTGATGAGGATGACTTGTACCGCGCCGTCCTCATGGAACGTGACCGAGGCAACATCATCTCGATTGCTCGCGTGAATGTCGACGTCCTTCGCCAAAAAACGATAGAAGCGGTCCGCGACCTCGGGCAATGCGTCGCGACGGGCGCGCAGGTTCTTCTCGATGATGGCGCCTTCGACCGCTCGATACTCGGGCGGGAACCGCGTGACCGCCTCCGCGATCACGTCGTCGGTGATGCGCGTCTGCAAATCGCGCGCGACCTCGTCCCACACGCGCTTCTCGAGATCGACCAAGATACGACGGTCGCCATCGCGGCCGTTCCATGTGAGCCCCTCGATCCCGGGGTATTCGTCTTCGAAGCTGACGAACTGCGGGAGGTGCACGCGTCCCGCGGCGATGAAGAGTCCCTCGAAGCGCACGAAGGCCTGGTCGCGGTCCTCGGGGATGGGCTTCCAGAGCGGATTGCCCGACAGCTTTGCCCAGCGCCACTGGCCGCGATGGCGGTCCCAGTCGCCGATCAAGATGTCGACCAGGCGCGCGGTCAAGAACGCGCGCGAGTCGGGGCGCGTCGACGGGTCCTCGTCCATGCGCTTCCACAATTCTTCGCCGCTGATGATCTCCGCCGCTCCGAACGAGCCCGGATTCCCGTCGCCGACTGGGCGCGGATACACTTCGAAGGTGCCCAGGAGTCCGCGGTAGTCGGAGCGGTATTCGCCGAGGAGAGAATCGTCCGGCAACACGACCAGCACCGGCTCGGCGTGGAGCACGCCGGCCGCGCGCAACAACGGCGGTACCGCCACCGCACCGCCCGGCAGGCTCGACGAGATCTGGTCCTGCAGAAGGTCGTCGATGAAGGTCCCGTGGTACTCGGGCGGGAGAATCTCGGTGGGATCCTTGTCGAGACCGCGAAACGTGTAGTCGCGACCGTCCGCGCCCTTCATCGCGAGCCCGTGCGTCTGCTGTCCGCCCACGCGCCGCACCGGCTTCAACCCGCCCGCGAACGTGCGCATGTCGAGCTCCGGGACGGCGAGGGGTGTCACCCACAGCGCGCGGTAATCCGCGCCGAAGAGGAAGCGGTGCACGCCGCCGGCCCGGTAGTGTTCGCCCGCCACGACGGCACGCGTCGGTGCTGGCGTGAGGGTCAACGCCGCGCTCGTGCTGTCCTCCTGTGCATGCGCGTTGTGCGCATTCAGCGCGTACAACGCGATGGCGAACGCTGCGCTACGCCTGAAGTCGCGAATCTCCAATGCGAACCCCCGTTAGGGTGCGATGTCGTCGCCCGATTCCAGTCACGATCAAGAGCCACACCAGAATCAGAGCCATGTTGACGATGGCGAAGTCGCGCGGTTGCAGTGCCAGCAACGTTCCCAGATACACCAGCCCCGCGGACGAAAGATCGCCCGCGCGCACGAAGAGCGTGTCGATGGCCGCCTTGGCCTTGTACTTCACTTCCCGCGAGGTGGGGAGGAAGAGCGCCTGTCGCACGGTATTGTTGAGCGAATAATCGAGCGAGTTTTCGGTGACCTTGGCCGCTCGAATCAACGCGAGCAATGGAATGAAGGCGATGATGCCGTACGCGCCCAGCGCGACGATCGGCAGCACGTACAGGGCCGCGCGCACGCCGAAGCGCTGCATGATGCGCGCCACCAAGAAGATCTGGATGATCGCGGTCAGCACGCTG
Organism: Candidatus Latescibacterota bacterium; assembly: GCA_022615275.1. Taxonomy (GTDB): domain Bacteria; phylum Krumholzibacteriota; class Krumholzibacteriia; order WVZY01; family JAKEHA01; genus JAKEHA01. The sequence goes on along the minus strand of JAKEHA010000143.1, from coordinate 1,329 downwards.
ACCCACGTCAGGTAGTCGGCGTAGAACGATCCGATGAACTGCTTGACGAACTCGTCCTGCGACAGCCCGTCGGTCAGTCCCGCTTCGGCCAGGCGCGCCGCCTCGCCCGTCACCACGCGCCCCAGGATGTACTCGCCGTTCGTGTTGACGAAGTTGAGCACCAGCAGGAGCAGACCGATCAGCAGGAGATAGCGGTCGCGCAGCACCAAGGCGAAGCCGCCCCGTCGATCGACCATGGGCGTCTCGACCGGTGCCGCGACCTCGACCGGCGCGCGCGCGACCCGAAAGTGCACGATGCGAACCACGAGCAGGTACGCCAGCAGCAATGCACCCGCGACCAGCATCAGCTCGTGGACGCGCAGGGTTCCGATCAGCAGCTTGGAAACGAACCCGCCGAAGGTGGCGCCCAGCGTCTGGCCGAATCCGATGATCGCGAACAGCCGCCTGCCCTGCTCGGGCGTGTACACGTCGTTCGCGAACGACCAGAAGTGGGCGATGATGAGCAAATTGAAAATGCCCACCCACATGAAGAACGCCACTCCCAGTCCGGGAGCCCGTGCCATCGCCGTCAAGTAAAAGATGACCACGTTGGAGACGAAGAACAGCGTGACGATGGTGATGAAGCGGACCCGATTGACCCGGTTCGCCACCGCGCTGTAGACGGGAATGACCAAGAGCAAGAGAACCGCCTGCGCCGCCGACGTGTAGCTCTTGAGCTCCGCGCCGCCCGCCGACAGAATGAGCGGCTCGCGCACCACCTTGAGAATGTAGTAGGCCGTGAGGACGAGGAAGATCGCGAGTGTCAGCAGAAGCGCGTTCGCGCCCTCGCCGGGACGAAGCACCGTGAACGGAGAAAGAATCTTGTCGAGAACGCCCGGATGCGGCCGGGGAGCGCGAGGTTCTCTCATTCGCGGGAGTGTACTCTATGACTCCCCGGCCGGGAAGGCACGCTTATGTTTCGCGGCCCGCGAACGTCTCCAGCGCTACGAAATCGTCCTCGTGCGCGACCGGGTTCGCGAGCCGGTCCATTACTTCCTCGGCCAGTCTCAAGTAGTCTTCCGCTCCGAAGCTGCGCGGGCGATAGCTGAAAATATCCTTGCCGTATTGCGGCGACTCCGCCAGCACGATGTTGTCGCGGATCATCGTATCGAGTAACAACGCCCCGAAGCGCTCGCGCATGGTCTGCACGACCGTGCGGCTCAATACCTTCCTGCCGTCGAAGCGCGTCGCGATCAAGCCGCCCACCTCCAATTCGGGATTGAGGCGCGCGGTGACCGACTCGACGTGCGTGAGCAGGTCCTGCAAGCTTTCGAGCGCGAGGTATTCGGT
>JAKEHA010000142.1 GCA_022615275.1 Candidatus Latescibacterota bacterium | reverse complement strand
GCCCGCGGGTAGCCCTTGATCCCGCCCTTCTGCGCGACGTACGCCGCCAGGTCCTCGGCGTCGATGCCGTCCGCGTTGCCGATCGAGCCGGTGTGGTCGTTAACCGACAAGAGGCGCGACCCGCGCTTTTGCATGATGCGCGCCGCGTGCGAGCCCACGTTGCCGAAACCCTGGACGAAGAAGGTCGATCCCTTGATCTCGAAGCCGACGTGCTGCGACCACACGTCGAAGCAGAACACCACGCCCTGCCCGGTGGCCTTGTCGCGCCCCAGGCTGCCCCCGTTGATGAGGCTCTTGCCCGTGACCACGCGGCGGGTCTGGTTGCGCTCGGAGGCGTTGAACATTTGCATGTAGGTGTCCATCATCCAGACCATCTCGCGCGCGCCGGTCCCGACGTCGGGGGCCGGAATGTCGTACTCGGGCCCGATGTTGTTGCCGAGGGCGTAGGTGAAGCGGCGGGTGATGCGCTGAAGCTCGGCGACCGAAAAGTTGCGGGGGTTGAAGCTGACCCCGCCCTTCGCGCCGCCGAACGGAATCCCCATGAGTGCGGACTTCCACGTCATCCACGACGCGAGCGCTTTGACTTCGGATAGATTCACCGATTCGTGATAGCGGATACCGCCCTTGTACGGGCCGTTGGTGGCGTTGTGCTGGATGCGGTAGCCCTTGAAGAGGCGGTGGGTCCCGTCGTCCATCGTCACGGGGAAGTTGACGATGATCTCGTTCTGCGGCTCCGACAGAATGGTGCGAACCATCGGGTGTAAGTTGATGAGGTCGGCGGCCTTCTTGAACTGGAACGACGACATTTCGAACAGGTTCATTCGATCGCTCATAGGGTCTTTCTATTGAGTCTTTGGATTGGGTGATTGGCTTCTTGGCTCGCCCGTTTCGGTGCGCTCGCGCATCGCCGCGGGCGGTCTTTCTTGGCGATTTTGGCGGCAACGAACAGTAACAGAAAACCCACGTGCGCCGCAACCCCGGGGCCGCCGCGACGGCGCGGCACTTGCGAGTCATCTTCAAGCCCGACAACGAGATGGCGGACCGGCCGGGTCGGGGCACGGGGCCAGCGCGTCCCTCACTATAAGGAGCGGTCGGGTGCGTCCACCTCGAGCGAGTGTTCGAAGTCGTGGCGAGGACCGATGGCTTCCCTCCGCTCTCAGGTCCTCGCTCGCGTCTGATTGGAAGTCGTGGCTCGCTGCGGAAGTTCGCGTCGGGAACCATCGGTCCTCGCCCACTCATCGACAACGAAGTCGGCGTCGCGGCACATCGATAATACGCCGCGACACCGTGACGAAACGTGCGACTCCGGCATCGTGCGCCGCGCGCGATGTTCGCGAAACCACGGCGGCGACACGGGCGAATGCACCGTGTTTGTACCGATGAGAACGCCTCGAGAACGTATCGCGCAGTGCGTCCGCAACGCGTGCGACGGACGCGAACACAAGCGACGCGCACGACGTGCAACGACCCTCAGACGATCGCATTTCTTGGCTCGCATCGATGATGCGCGAGGGGGCTCGTGAAAGAAATTTTGCCACCAACGATAATTTTTTATTGACAGCCTTTTTCAGTGTGCAAGAATTCGCCCAACGGTGAATTCAGCGTTCGCTGGATCATGCGTTGAACGTTGGTTGGTCTAACCCTGAACGAGGCGGAGGAAGGATCCTTCGTCCGCCAAGGAAGGAAAACCAAATGGCAGCTAAGAGGAAGTCCAAGGCCAAAGGTAAGGCCAAGGGCAAAGCCAAGCGCAAAGCCAAGCGTCGCTCCAAGAAGAAAGCCTAACTTGGATCGCAGCCTGGCCAGGCAGCGAATTCGCACAGGGAAGATAGACGGCAGTCTCTCTTCTCCCCTTTCCTGGAGGTAATAGAAATGGCAAAGCGTAGAGCAAAGGCGAAGGCGAAGCGCAAGGTGCGTCGCGCCAAGCGTAAAGTAAAGCGCAAAGTCAGGCGCGTAGTGCGCAAGGTCCGGCGTAAAGTGCGTCGGAAGGTGCGCCGCGCCAAGCGGAAAGTGCGCCGTAAGGTCCGTCGCCGCGCCGTTGCTGCGGCCATGGCGCCCGAGATGTAGTTCCGGGCTCGCAAGCCCTAGAGCTGCGAATCCGTGGGAAGGGAGACGTCCTGTCTCCCTTCTCTTTTTTTGTCTCCGCCTCGCCGGGCCGGCGAAGGGTGGTTGACACCGGCGCGCTATTCTCCTATATGTTGCGCGACTTTCTCTCGCTTCCACCCATCCCCGAGCGGCGTCGACGCCGGCCCGTCTCGACTCCGAGGAGAACGCATGGATCTGGTCCCGTCGGCTATGTTCCTGACCAAAGGCATGGGCCGCCACCGCGAGCAGCTCACGAGCTTCGAGCTGGCGCTGCGCGACGCCGGCATCGCCCACGTCAACCTCGTCACCGTCTCGAGCATCTTCCCGCCGCAGTGCCGGCTGGTGCCCAAGCAGCGCGGTGCCGCCATGCTCCATCCGGGACAGATCGTGTTCAGCGTGATTGCCCGCATGGCGACCGACGAGGCCTTCCGCATGACCGCGTGCTCGATCGGGGTCGCCATTCCCGGCGACCGCGACAAGTACGGGTACCTTTCCGAGCACCACGCGTACGGCCAGAACGAGAAGGCGGCCGGCGACTACGCGGAGGACCTCGCGGCCACCATGCTGGCCACCACCATCGGTATCGAGCTGGATACCGACAAGGCGTGGAACCAGCGCAAGGAACAGTGGAAGATCGGCCGGCAGATCGTGCGCACCACCAACATCACCCAGACCGCGATCGGCAAGGAAGGCCTATGGACCACCGTGATCGCGGCGGGCGTCTTCTGCAAGTACTAGCCCCCCGACTCCCATGACCCTGGGATTCCTCGAGGACAAGGCCGACCCCGGCGACATCGTCCGCGACGAGAATCGCTACGTTCTGGCGCTGCTCCCCTACGAGCAGACGACGACCTACGGGCAGGGCGTCGGCGGCGCGCCGGAGGCGATCGTCCAGGCCTCGAGCCACGTCGAGCTGTTCGACGAGGTGCTCGAGGTGGACGCCTCGCGCCACGGAATCCTCACCGTTCGCCCCACCGTCACCGACCTCGCCTCCGTCACGCGCGCGGCGCGCAAGCTGCGCGAGGAGCACCCGCAGTCGCTCATCGGATTCGTGGGGGGCGAGCACTCGCTGACCCCCGCGTTGATCGAAGCGTTCGCGCCGCCGCCCGCGGGGACGAAGCCGAACTTCGGGATCGTATGGATCGACGCCCACGCCGACTTGCGCCAGGAGTTCCACGGGCGCGAGGACAACCACGCCTGCGCGGGGCGCAACTCGATGCGCTTCGGCCCCATCGTGCAGGTGGGAATTCGCACGCTGGCCGAAGAGGAATGGTCGCTCTTGAAGAAGACCGACCGCGTGCGCGCGCATCGCCATTGGAACAAGAAAGCGCGCGCCGACCTCTTGGCACTCCCCAAGGACGTCTATCTCACCATCGACTTCGACGGATTCTCGCCCGAGGTGATCCGCGCGGTGGGGACCCCGGAGCCGGGCGGTCTCTATTGGGAAGAGGTGATGGACATCCTCGACACGGTGTTCCGTCACAAGCACGTGGTCGCCTTCGACGCGGTCGAGCTGGCCCCCAACGATACCGACATCGCGTCGTCGTTCACGGCCGCGCGGCTGGTCTACAAGGTGATGAACTACCACGCTGCCTACGCGCTGGGGGACCGGCGCAAGAAGGGGCATCGGACGTCGGCGCCCTCACCCCGCAAACGGCGCCGCCGCGTCCCGCGCAAGCCGAAGCGACGGGCGCGGACCGCCCGCGCGCGACGCTCACGCCGACGGACGAAGGCGCGTTCGACGAGGATGCGGGCTACTTCGAGCGGGCGATGAAATAGACCCCGAGGATGATGAGGAGAATCGGGAAGACGGGCTGGTCGAGGATCCCGAGCGAGTGCAGGAGCCAGATGATGCCGAGGGCGACGAGTGCCAGCCCCAAGCGCGGCGAGCCCTTCTTGGTAACGCCCGTCCCCGGAGCACCCGCGCCCGACTCCGGCGCGGCACCCTGACCCGTCGACGAACCGCCCGCTTCGTTCATCACACCCTCCTTGCCCTTCTCGTACGCGTTCTCGAGGACGCGCACGCCTTCCTTCACCGAACCCGCCACGCGCTCGGCCACACGATCAAGACGCTGCTCCCATTCCTTCTGTTCCATGCCGAAATCGTAAAACGCCCGGCGGGGGATCGCCAAGATTAATTCCTCACCGCCGGGATCTTCCGCGAGGCCACCATCAGCACGACGATCGTCAATACGAGCAGGAGCACGACGCCGGCCAGGAACGCGTACACCATCTCGATCGAGTAGGCCTGCTTGATGGGCGCGATCAGGTGCACGGCAACCGCGCCGATTCCGAAATTCAGCAGGAACTTGACCGCATAGCTGGTGCTGCGCCAGCGATCCGGCGTCATGGCGGCGATCAGGCTGTTCTCGATGGGTTGCATGCCCAGGCTGAAGAACTCGTAGGCCACCGCGCACGCGACCAGCGCCACGTCGCCCGAAAACGCCATGGCCAGGACGAAGGGGAAGCTGGCGGCGTGGAACAGGAGATACGCGCGGCGCAGCTCCATGCGATCGGCGAGGCGCCCGCCCACCATCTGCCCGAACAACCCGCCGCACAGCACGATGGACGCGAGCACAGTCGCCGCGAAGGTGGCCGTACTATGACCGTCGAAGCGCGGCAGGTGCTCGAAGAGCTTCGCGAGGAAGGTGGTCTTGAGCTCCATGTAGGCGGGCAAGAGGAGCATGTTGCCGCGATACGCGATCCCGCCCAGCACGAGCGCCACGCACAGGATCACGAAGTAGCGCGCCATCTCGCGCTTGGGGACACCGTCGTGGACGACCGGCTTCGCCGCGGGGCGAATGGTCTCGTCGACGTGGACGGTTTGCAACCACGCGGCGGTGATCAACCCGATCGCACCCAGCACGATCAACGCGGTCTGCCACCCGAAGGCCCACGACAGGGCACCCGTTAAGAGCGGGGCCAGCGCGATGCCGAGGTTGCCGAAGACGCCGTTCACGCCCATCGCGACACCGCGCAGTCGCACGGCGCGCGAGATGAGAGCGAGGCCCGCGGGATGATAGATGCTCGCCCCCACGCCGACGAGGGCCAGCGAGGACGTCATTACGATCGGATTCGGATAGGCGCCGGCGACGATGAGCCCCGTGCCCATGATCGCGATCCCCGCCACGAGCATCGGCTTCGCGCGCCAGCGGTCGGCGGCCAGGCCGACCGGGAGTGCCAGCACGCCGTAGAGCAGGTACATCCAGAAGCTCAACTTGACGACGGCTTCGAGCGGCATCCCGAACGCCGTCGTCAGCGGAATCGCGATGGCGGGGAACGCGAGCGTGAACAAATGCGTGAAAAAATGCCCCGGACACGTGATGAGGAGGATGCGGTGTTCCTCGGGGCTGAACTCGCTCATGCGTTGGAAAAGTTTCATGTTACGTTGCGGGCGACCGGCTCGTCGGATACTATCGTTAGCAACCGCCGGAGGGAAACACATGAATCGAACGGCCGCTGTCGCTTCCTTGCTCGTCTTTGTGGGCTCGTCCTGGGGCGAAGCGCCGAAGCCAGCCGTCACCGATCTCGCGTGGCTCGCCGGGTGCTGGGAAGGGGGAAGCCCGGAGAGCAGGTACGAGGAGCAATGGATGACCCCGAGCGGTCAGACCATGCTGGGCATGAGCCGAACCGTCGCCGGCGAGAAGACGGTGGCGTTCGAGTTCCTTCGCATCCATCAGGAGGCCGACGGAATCTACTACACGTCGATCCCCTCCGGGCAGACGCAGGCGTCGTTCAAGCTCGTGAAGGTCGAAGAGGGGCACGTCGTCTTCGAGAATCCCGATCATGATTTCCCGCAGCGGATCATCTATCGCTTGGAGAAAGACGGTGTGCTAATGGCGACGATCGAAGGGAATAGCAAGGGCGCTCTCAAGCAGGTCGACTTCCCGATGAAACGAGAAGAGTGCGACTGACGGTGCCGTGATGCCGCGCACGAGGCCTTTGATTCTGATCGGACTCACGCTCTTTGCAGCGGGCGCGTTGCACGCCGTCGAGCCGAAGGTGGTCGATAACCCTGCGCGCGGCGCGTGGGAAGACGAGAAGCCCCGCAAGACCTTCGACCTCCTGGAAGAGTTGTTCCTGGGCGGCGACGACGAAGAGAACGACGTCGTCTTCGGGCGCATCGCGGACATCGCGGTCGACTCAAAGGGTCGCTGGCTGGTTCTCGATAGCGGCTTCACCCAGGTCACGGTCTACAACCCCGACAGCATGACCGTGCGCACGTTCGGGCGAAAGGGCGAAGGCCCCGGCGAGTTCAATCAACCGACCGCGATCGCAGTCGACGCGCAAGACCGCATCTACGTCGCCAGCATGGGCGGGCGCATCGCCGTGTTCACGCCCGGCGGCGAGTTGATCGAGGAGTTTCGCCACAAGTTCCACAGCGGCGGAATCATCGGCGGATTGAATCCGGTTGCGAACGGCCTCTACGTCGCGTGCTTCGATCCCGTGGACGCCAAGGTCGTGCATCAATACGACACGAAACACCAGTACCTCTCGTCGTTCAGCGATTCGTGGAGTGCGGTCAAGAAGCCGCCGCCGGGAGAAGAGCTGTGGGCGCAGGGCGGCGTCATCGACATCGGTCCCGACGGCTTCGTTTACTACTCGCAGTACACACCCTACGAGATTCGCAAGTTCTCTCCCGACGGGCAGCTCCTCATGACGATTCACCGCGAGAACGACTTCAAGCCGCCGCACATCGAGCGCTCCGGCGACTCCGCGACGTTCTACGCGTATAGCGGCTCGTTCGGGATTCTCGTGCTTTCGGACGGGAAGATTCTGAACGTGGCCGGGCTGGTCGGCGACGGCCACAAGTTCGAGAGCACCGTGCTCGACTTGTTCGATGCCGACGGGCGACTCCTCAAGTCGGTCGAGGTGGACCGAACCATCTGGATCAAGTGCCGCGACGCGCGCGACCGGCTGTACGCGTCCGAAGCGCGCGAGGTACCGCAGGTCGTGCGCTATCGGCTGGGCTTCCGCTAACAACTCCGAGTGGCACATGTGTTCACCCGGTGCTATACTCTCGTCAACAAGCCGACCGCTGGAGGCTTGAACATGAGGCCAAGGCATACGGGACGCGGGAGGAAGCTCGATGATCACGCACAAGGTGTTTCTACTGGCGTCCATCCTGATCTCGGCTGTTGCGGTGGAGAATGGACGCGCCCAGCTATGCGACTTTTGCGAAACCACGGCGGTGGCACCCGCGGGCGTCTTGATCGCCTGCCCCTGACGGCGAGGGATTGGGTGCGAAGGGGCTCACGATTTCCGTGACCGTGCGCGACTGCATCGGCACGCCGATTCCCGGCATCCTTCCGTCCGACACCTGGTTGATCGGGTGCAGCAACCTGCTGGAATTGTGCGGAGGCGCGGGGGCGATCAACGCATCGGCGCCGACCGACATTAATGGTCAAACCACGATTACCGCGGCGTTCGCGGCGGGAGGCTGCGACGTCGGCGGACTGCGCCTCGTCGTTCAGGGTGTCATCATGCCGGGCGCCCAGTGCGGCGTTCCCTGCATCCCGATCAAGGTGAAGTCGGTCGACATCACCGGGAATCTGCTTGTCGACCTGGCGGACTTCGCGGCGCTCGGAGCCGGGTACACCTCGCCTCCACAGCCTTACAACGAGTGCCTCGACTTCTGGACGCCGTACGGGGTGGTCGACTTGGCGGACTTCGCGAAGTGGGCGCTGCACTACCAACACATCTGCTAGCGCCGCGCTGATCGTGTTAGAATTCCGTCCTCCTCCCGGGTGGTCGCATTTGGGTTGGGTTCGTGTGGAGGTGGGGGATGCATACTACCGTCTTTTCCGGCGCCGTCGTCGGAATCCAGGGTCTCGTCATCGAAGTGGAAGTCGACATCGCGCGCGGGATCCCCGCGTTCTCGGTGGTCGGTCTTCCCAACGCCGCGGTTCGTGAGAGCCGCGAGCGCGTCACGGCCGCGGTCAAGAACGCCGGCTGGCAATTTCCGCTCGAAAGAATCACCGTCAATCTCGCGCCCGCGGATGTAAAAAAAGAGGGCGCCGCGTACGACCTCGCCATCGCGATCGGCATTTTGTTGGCGTCCGGACAGGCCGAAGCGACCACGATGCGCACGCTGTTCATCGGCGAGTTGGCGCTCGATGGATCATTGCGCAAAGTGCCCGGCGTGCTTCCCATTCTCTTGCACGCACGCGCGCAGGGTTTCGCACGTGCGGTGGTTCCGCTCGCGAACCTCGAGGAAACCCGCGTAGTCGAAGGCGTCGAAGTGTTGGCGTGCGAATCGCTGCGCGCGGCGGTATCGGTGGCGCGCGCGTCACCTGACGCGGAGTTCGACGCCGCCATCGACGGGCGCGTGGTCGTCAAACGCGCCGAAGATCCCGTCCCACCGCCGCGCGCGCCCGCGTCGTCGGCCCTTGATATGGCCGACGTCGTCGGGCAGGAAGCAGTCAAGCGCGCGTTGCTCCTCGCAGCCGCGGGCGGGCACCACGTCCTGATGACGGGCCCGCCGGGCGCAGGTAAGACCATGCTCGCGCGCCGCTTCGCCGGAATTCTGCCGCCGCTTTCGTCGGAGCGCGCCATCGAAACCACGATGATCTACAGCATCGTCGGATTGCTCGCCAACGGCGGCCTCGTCACGCGCGCGCCCTTTCGCGCCCCGCATCACAGTGCGAGTGATGCCGGACTGATCGGCGGAGGCGGCGTGCCGCGCCCCGGAGAAGTGACTCTCGCGCACAACGGCGTCTTGTTCCTGGATGAGCTTCCCGAGTTTCGTCGACATGTACTGGAGACGCTGCGCGAGCCACTCGAAGAAGGGTCGATCACGATCTCCCGCGCACGCAACGCGGTGACGTTTCCGGCGCGGTTTCAACTGGTCGCCGCGATGAACCCGTGTTCCTGCGTTGCCTTTTTGCAAGTGGCGCATTACGTGCCCGAAGCCCGGCTACCCGGGGGACCCCAAGTCATTGGCAGAGCATCTGAAGAAGCGACGGCTGGATCTGGGCCTTTCCCAGAAGCAGGTAGGTCGCCGGTTGGGAACCAACCAATGGTCTGTTCTCAACTGGGAGATCGGGAAGACTCATCCAGCGGTTCGCTACTACCCGGCTCTTATTCGGTTTCTGGGCTTCAACCCATTCCCTAAGCCGGGCGATAGCTTCCCGGAGCGAATGAAGGCCGCCCGGAAGGCCAGGGGGCTATCGTGGAAACGGTTGGCGTTCT
>JAKEHA010000141.1 GCA_022615275.1 Candidatus Latescibacterota bacterium | reverse complement strand
TGCGCCGGCGAGTCCGCCCACACGGCGTTCAGATCGACCGTGACCGGGCTCGATACCGGATTCCAGGCGGAGCCGTTGTACTGGAGGATCGTACCACCGTCACCAACCGCGTACGCGCTCTGACCCTCGCTCCACACTCCGCGCAGATTGGCCGTCCCATTACTCGTCATCGGGCCCCATGTCGTAATCGACGACCATGACGGCGAGCATTGCGAAGGCGATGGCGCGCGCAAGCTCGTTCCAGACGCGGGAATGTGACACGAGAACCTCCTGCCGGGTGCGCTGTGGGGCGCTGGCGAAGGCAATGGCGTGGTCAAAGCGCCGGACGTGAAACTAGCCAGAACGCTAGCCCATACGGTGTCGCCGTCAAGTGACTGCTTCACAACCTCTTTGCGGGGCGCGGGTTACGAAGGTCTGTCAGGCCGCTTCGACCAGATCTTCGCTCGATGGCGCCGTGTCGGCGGGCGGGTCGCAGGAGCGGGACGCGTTCTCGTGCCCGGCGACGCGTTCGCGCCACTCGTCACGCAGCTTGTCCTCGCGGTAGCGTTTGAGGAAATACCCGATGGTCTCGACCCGGATCTTGATCGAGCCGGACGGACGGTTTTCGTCCAGGTCCTTGAAGGAGAAGTACGGCGTTCCCGAGCACTCGATGATCTCTTCGACCACCGAGTAGATGGGGGCGTCGTGGCCGCACTTGAAATTCGACAGCTCGAGTGCGACCAGGTTGGGGTGGCGCGCGGTGTACTTGGCGGCCCACACCTTGCGGCTCGTGTTCTCGCTGTAGGCGTTCTTCCACACGTCGGTGATGTCCATCGGACTCGAGATCTCACCCGCGCGGACTTCGTCGCCGAACAGGCGATCCAGGATGTCGTCGTCGATGGGGAGCGAGTCCTGCGTGAATACGGGATAGCCGAGCTTCTGGAACTCCACCAGAATCTCGTGATTGATGCCGGGGTCGTTGTGGTACGGCCGTCCCAGTATCACGATGCCGATCTTCTGCTCGGCTTCGAGCTGATCCAAAACCTCGCGCGCCTCGCGTCTGATCGAGTTCTCGTACTCGGCGAGGGCCTTGTAGCCCGCTTCCACCGCGCGCTCGTTCTCCTTCTCGGACACACCCAGGATGTCCGCGAACGCGGCCAACATCTGCCGCGAGAACAAGTGCTTCTGCGAAATGTTCACGATGGGGCACAGGTACTTGATTCCCTTCTTCGCGAACCAGTCGCCTTCCTTCGTAAAGGCCGCTTTCACGGCCTCCGGCGTCGCGGTGACGGTCGGGCATGCGCGGCAATCCTGGGTCTTCGCGAGCGGGCTGTTCAAGTCGTCGATCATCGGGAAGAAGATCACGTCGAGCGGCTTCTTTTCGTGGTGCTTGAACAGGAGATTGTGCACGTGTGGGATGCCGAGCTTGCTCGGGAAGCAGGGATCGATGGCGCCGCGCTTGGCACCTTCCTTGTACAAATCCTCGGTGGTGTAATCCGAATACACCAGATTGTGCGGGCGCAGGCCGAGCGACTCGAAATAGGCGCTGAACAGCGGATTGGTGCTGTACTGGTTCAGCATGCGCGGGATCCCGATGCGGAAATCGGGGCGCTTCTTGATCGCCTCGACGCGGGCCTTCTGGGTCGAAGTGAACGCGTGCTTGGGCGGCGCATCGGCGATGTTCTCCGGCTTGAAGCTCTTGAACACGTCGCGCGCGCTCTTCTCGACGAAATTGGGCGCGGCTTTCAGCCGCGCGTCGAGGTCCTTTTTGATCTCGCGCATCGACTCGACGTCCTCGACCAGCCCCTTTTCGCACGAATTGTTGACGATCAAGCGCCGCGCTCCCGGCGCCAGCGGCACCTTGGACTTGCGCGCCCCCGCGGTGGCCGACGCGGTGTCGACCTCGCCCTGGTCGCGCTTGATCACGCGCGAGGCTTCGACGTCGATGAAGGTGCGCAGGCAATCGTTCTTGCAGAAGTGGCAGCGCGTGTCTTCGGAGGTGGTGGCGGTGTAGGAGATCACTTGCACGGCGTCCAGGCCGATGAAACTCGTCGTGCGCCCGTTCTCCCACAAGCGCGCCGCTTCCAAGGCGGCACCGATGGCGCCGCTCTCGCCGCAATGCTTGTGAATGATGACGTCGGGTCCGTCGCCGTTCGTCCGGAAACGCGACTCGATGAAGTCGACCTGCGACTTGACCGCCGCCAGGTTGCGCTGCGTGCCGCCTTGCAGCACGAACTTCTTCCCCAGCTTGGCGAGGTTCGGAATCTGCGCCACGTAGAGCCAGATGTTCTTCGGCAGCACCGCGGCCAGTCCGGCCATGATCTCCGCGGCCGTCCAGCCCTGGCGTTGAAAGTCGACGATGTCGCTCTGCATGAACACCGCGCAGCCGTATCCGAAGGTCGGCATCTGCTCGGCCGCGAAGGCGGTGTCGGCGAACTTCTCGACCGGGACGCCGAACTCGCCCGCGGTGCTCTGGAGGAAGTAGCCGTTGCCGGCGGAACACTGCGTGTTGAGCTTGAAGTCCTTCACGCTGCCGCCGTTCAGCACCATGATCTTGATGTCCTGGCCGCCCACGTCGCAGATCACGTCGACGTCGTCGTAGAAGTGAAGCGCCGACTCCGCGTGCGCGACGGTTTCGACGATGGCCGCGTCGGCACCGAGCACGTCGCGCAGTACGTCTTTTGCATAGCCTGTGGTGCCAACCCCCAACACTTCCAGGCGTGCGCCCTGGGACTCGACGTGGCGCTGGATGTCGCCGATCACCTCAATGGTGTCCTTGATCGGGTTGCCCTTCGAGAGTTGGTACGACTTGGCGAGCACTTCTTTCTCGGTGCTCAATAGAATTGCTTTGGTCGACGTCGAGCCGCCGTCCAAGCCGATGAACGCGCGCACAATGTCACCCGCGACGAATGTCGCGGGAATGAATTCTTCGGGGTGATAGCGTTCCTTGAACCTCTCAAGATCCGAAGCGTCTTTCGAAAGGCCGGCACTCGAGTTCGTGCGCGCCTACAACTCGCAGAGCGACCGTTCGGGCGAGCTGGGCTACGGCTGGAGCCACAGCTACGAGGTGAGGGTCGAGCCGCCGAGCGACGAGCAGGAGCTCCTCTACCTCCCGGCCACGGAGACCGGATTCGACGAAGCCGGCGAGGTCGACGGCGTGCGCTCCGACGGGCTCGAGACCTGGAACACCGGCACGGGGGTGGTCGAGACAGTGAGCTGGCCCGCGCTGCCGCCGGCATTCACACAGGCTC
>JAKEHA010000140.1 GCA_022615275.1 Candidatus Latescibacterota bacterium | reverse complement strand
CGCGAGCGCGCGCCCGCAACCGGTCAAGGTCGACCAGGAGTTGCTCGAGAAGCTGCGTAGCCTGGGCTACGTGCGCTAGCGCACCGTTTTCGCATCGATGCCAGCGTTCGCCGCTGCGAACGTGCTATCATCGGGGCCTTGGAGGAGGCCCCCATGCGTTACGCGTTCTGGACCGTCGACGTTTTCACCGACCGCGCCTTCGGCGGCAATCCACTCGCCGTCTTTCCCTACGCCAACGGACTCTCGAGCGAGCAGATGCAGCACGTCGCGCGCGAGTTCAATCTCTCCGAGACCGTCTTCGTGCTCCCGCCCGAGTCGCCCGAGCACACGTTCCGTGTCCGCATCTTCACGCCGAGGCGCGAGCTGCCGTTCGCGGGGCACCCGACCATCGGCGCGGCGTTCGTGCTCGGCCTGTGCGGGCGCGTCGAGTTGAAGAGCGAATCGACGCGCATCGTGCTGGGCGAGAATGTGGGCCCAGTGCCGGTCGAGATTCGGTCCGCCGGTGGCAGGCCCGTCTTCTCGCAGCTCACGACCGCCCGCTTGCCGGAGTGGGGGCCGTCACCACCCGCGTCCGAAATCGTCGCCGCCATGCTGTCGTTGGATCCCACCGACGTCCTTGACGACGACCGCGACGAGCCGCAAGCCATCTCGTGCGGGATGCCGTTCCTGTTCGTTCCGCTCGCTTCGCTCGACGCGGTCCGCCGCGCCCGTCTCAATTTCGAGTGGTGGAACCAGTACCTCGCCAGCACCTGGGCGCCGCAGATCTACGCCTTTTCGTTCGAGGTGGAGACGAGCGGGGCCACCATCCACGCGCGCGCGTTCACGCACGCGGTCGGGGTCGAAGAAGACCCCGCGACAGGCTCGGCGGCCAGCGGCCTAGCCGGCTATCTGGCCAGGCGGGAACGACTTAAGGACGGGACGACGCGCTGGCGGGTCGAGCAGGGAATCGAGATGGGACGCCCCAGCCAGATCGACGTCGAGGCCGATGCGCGCGACGGTGCCGTGATCGCGGTCCGGGTCGGGGGCTCGTCGGTGGTCGTGTCGGAAGGTCATTTGTTGGTCCCGTGATAGGCAGTGTACGGCCCGCCGCGACGCCCAAACCTGCTATAATCTCCCCACGCAGCTTCTATCCCGAGACTGTGTCGACGGCCGAGCGTGAACTAGCAGCCGCGCGCCGTGTGCCGTCGCCAACCAACTCGCGTCACACAGAGTAGTACAGGTGGATGCCCGAACCGCCACCCTGCATCCGCCTGACGTCCCACGCGTTGTGGGACCAGCGTGGCAAGGGATTCGTACGCACGGTGAAGTCCAAGGGCCGCCTGGTTTGCTTCGTTTTTCTCCTCTGTATTGGGGGGCGGTATGCGTCCGTCGCCCACGCCGCACCACTTGCTCCTTCCGCTGATCCGGTATCGAACTTCATCACGGTCGCGGATTCCGTCGCGCGCACGCAGGGCGACGAAGCCCTCGCCGCGTTCGTCGCCGACAACGCGCCGCTGGTCGGCGCTTCGGTGGCACAGCTCCTCGACGTCGCGTTCCAAGTCGCGCAAGGCGGCGACGCGGCCGCCGCGGCGGAGAACGTCGCCTTCGCGAAGAAGATCGCGACCATGCACGAAGCCCGCGGCGGCACGAGCGTCGCGCGCGGACTGGTTGCAACCTACGAGAAGTGGACGCCGTCGCAGCGCAAGAATCGCGCGCGCGCAATCGCACTCGAGCAGGAAGCGGCCGCGGCGCGCAAGGCCGGCGACATTCCCGAGGCGGTGTCGCTCCTCGATCAAGCCCGCGCCGTCTACGAGAAGATCGGCGACGCGCACGCGGTGGCGCTCGTCTGGGGCACGCGCGCGGTCGCGAACTCGGGGACGGGCGACTGGAGTCTCGTGCTCGCGGACTACGAGAAGGCACTGCCCGCGCGCCGCGCGGTCGAGGATCGCATCCTCGAGGGGCGCACGTTGAACGGCTTCGGCTCCGCGTACCAACAACTCGGCGATTATCCGCGCTCGATCGAGTTCTACCAGCAAGCGATCGCGTTGCGCGAAAAGACCGGCGATTTGGGCGGACTGGGGACGTCGTACACGTTCCTGGGTCACGTCTACGGACGCACCGGGCGTTTCGCGCCGGCCCGCGACTACTACGAGAAAGCGCTCCCCATACTGGAAGCGGTGGGCGGGCCGCAGCAGATGGTCGAAATCCTGAGCGGCGTCGCACTCGTGAACGCCGAGATGGGCCGAACCCGGGACGCCGACCACGCCTACGAGCGCGCCATCGACATCGCCGCGCGCGGCGGCCTCGCCGTCCCCGAGGCCACCATGCACCGGAGCTACGCCGAGCATCTGCGCCAGCAGGGTCGCTACTCGGAAGCGCTCGCGCACGTCGATGCCGCGTGGAAGCTGCTCGAAGCGAATCCGGACGCCGTCGAACAGGCGCTGGTACTGTCGACGCGCGGCTACACCTACGCGAACATGGGCGAAATGGAGAACGCCCGCGCCGACCTCGTGCAGTTCGCGGAACGAGCGAAGGCCCTCGACAACCCGTCGTACGCCATCCTCGCGCAGCGCAACATCGCCGAGTTGTACGGCGACATGGGGGCGTATGAGCGCGGTCTCAAGGCCATCGACGAGGCCATCGCGCTGGCGGAGAAAGCCGGCGACGCGCGCGGCTACCGCGACGCGCACGCGGCGCGCGCGGACCTGCTGACACGGGTCGGCCGCTATCCGGACGCCCTCGCCGGGTGGCAGGAAGCGTTGGCGCAGGACACGCACGACCAGGCGACGGTCTGGATGGTCGAGGACGAGATCGGCATCGCGAGCGTGGAAGCCGCCATGGGCCAGACCACGGACGCACGCGCGCGACTCCGAGACGTCCTGCCGCGCGCGCGCGCGACCGGCTTGCCGCGTCACGAATCGAGCGCCTGGTTCGCGATGGGCCACAGCTTCGAGAAGGAGAACGCCGACAGCGCGGGTTTCTATTACGACCGCGGACTCGCGTGCCTGGAAGCCCAAGGCGCTGACATCGGCGGCGCCGAGGTCCAGTCCGGCTTCCTTTCGGGCGTGCGCCGTTATTACTACGAAGAAGTGACGCGCTACTACGTGTCCACCTTCGAAACGACCCGGGACGCGCGTTGGTCGAAGCGCGCGTTCGCCACCATCGAGAAGGCGAAGTCGCGAGGGTTGCTCGATCTCTTGCAGAACTCGGTCGCGGAGCACAGCTCTCCCGAAGAGGAGGCGCTGCTCGATCGGCTGTACTCGCTCGATCCCGGCGCCGCCGGATACGCCGAAGAGCGCGCCGAGCTGGAGCGTGCGTACGTCGAGAAGCGACGCGCGCGCGTCAAGACGACCCTGGGCGGGCTCGCGCCCTCCGAATCGGAGATCGACCTCGACGCAATCGCGCGCGCGTTGCCCGACAAGACCGTGCTGCTCGAGTACGCCCTGGGCGACTCGGCGTCGTTTTTGTGGGTGGTCGGTCGCGACGGCCACGAGGTGACCAAGCTCGCGCCGCGACCGCAGATCGAAGCCCAGGTTCGTCGCGTGCGCGACGCGCTTTCCCACGTCGATGCCGATCCGGCGAATCTTCTGACCGCAGCGCGTGCGGCGTATCAATCGCTGGTCGCACCCGCGGCCGCGCGTCTCGCCAAGGCGGACGCCGCCATCGTCGTTCCGGACGGCGTCCTCTTCGAACTTCCGTTCGAAGTGCTGCTGACCGCGGAAACCGCGAAGGGCGGCTGGAGCGACCAGCCCTTCCTGGTGCGCGACGTCACCACCATCTACGCGCCGTCGGCGACCGTGTACGCGTCGCTCAAGTCGGGCGCGAGTGACGCCGACTATGCGCGCGATCTCCTCGCCGTCGGCAATCCCGATCTCACCTCGCTCGTCTCGAACGGCGGTGCGCCGCTCGCACCCCTGCCGTTCGCCGCCGTAGAAGTCGAGGCCGTGTCGGCCAAGGTCAAGGGCGACCGCAAGCTCGTGCTCACCGGCAAGGACGCGCGCGAAGCGACCCTCAAGCGCGAGCTCACGAACGGCGCGCCGCGCGTCGTCCACCTCGCGACCCACGGCCTGGTCGACGCGACCGAGCCCGAACGCTCGAGCGTCGTGCTCGCGGCCGGCGACAACGAAGACGGTTACTTCCACACCCTCGAGATACTCGCCACACCGACGCGCAGCCGCCTGGTCGTCATGTCGGCGTGCGAATCCGCGCTGGGCAAGGTCTCGCGCGGCGAGGGCGTGGTCGGCTTGAGCCGCGCGTTTCTCGCGTCCGGCGCGGGCTCCGTGGTCGCGAGTCTATGGGCCGTTTCCGACGAGTCGACCGCCGAACTCATGAAAGCATTCTACGAGCGCATGCTGGGCAAGAAGCGTCCCGCGAGTCGGGCGCTCAACGAAGCACGCCTCGCGCTCATCGAGACCGAAAAGTATTCGCATCCGTTCTATTGGTCGCCGTTCGTGGTGACGGGAACGGAGCGCTCGCCGTGGTAGTGGCTCCGCGGTAGCGGGGCCCGCACGGGGCCGTTCCTGCAGTTCTCAATCGTCAATCGGGGAGACAGTTCGCAAACCGAGAGGGGTTCGTCATGAACCGGAGTCTAGTGCATTGGGCGATGGCGCTGGCAGTCGTCGTCGTCGCCGCGAATTCGTTCGCTACCCAGGTGATCCAGCGCTCGCCCAAAGAGCTTGCGCAAGAGTCCCAGCTCGTCGTCGACGGGAAGGTCGCGAGTGTTCGTTCCTACTGGAACGAGGACAACTCGAAGATCCTCACAGAAGCCGTCGTGTCGGTCGGTTCCACCTACAAGGGCGGTGCCGCGTCGTCCGTGCGCGTCGTCCAATTGGGCGGTGTGGTCGGTAACGTGCGCATGACCGCGCACGGTGCGCTGCAGTGGAAGAAGGGCGAAGAAGTCCTGCTCTTCCTGGAGCCGTCGACGCCGGGCGCATTCCAGGTCGCGGGCTTCTCGCAGGGTAAGTACACGATCGAGCGCGATCCGCGTACCGGCAAGGCATTCGTCAAGCACGCACTGCCGGCCGACATGGACGACGGCAAGGCGCCCGCGGCCGATGCACAGCCGGGCGTGAGCGCGGACAAGGTCACACTGGAGCAGTTCCTGGATAGCGTACTCCCGAACGAGTAGTCGCTCGTCGCGAGTCGGAGGTTCCGTCATGAATACGAAGCGCAACTGGTCGTTCTTGCTCTCGTTGGTTCTGGTGTTCGCTGCTTTCTCGGTGCACGGACTCGTACCCAACGACGACGACGACGACGGTGTTCTCAACGACGACGACGGTTGCCCGGCCGAAAGCTCGGCTCCCTTCGATCGCGACGGCGACGGGTGCGTTGACGACGGCAGCGGCGCCCGCCACGTCGAGTACTGGGGAGCCGCGGATGCCGTGGTCACGTTCGTGATCAACGACCAAGGCGCCCCGGGCGTATCCGGCGACAGCGACCTCGAGGCCGTCCAGGACGCGTTCAACGCGTGGACCTCGATCTCCGGCACCGAACTCGCCGCGAGCTACGGCGGTACCACGCCGCTGGCGGTGGCCAACGGCCTGGACGGCATCAACCTAGTGACGTTCGCCGACGCGAGCCATCCCTTCGGTCTGACCACGTTGGCGGTCGGGCTCAGCACGAGTTTCGAAACCCCGACCGAGGTCGACGGGAGGCTGTATCGGCCGGGCGAGATCTTCGACACCGACATGATCTTCAACCCGGCGTTCGATTACTCCACGTCGGGCGCGCCGGGAACCCGGGACATCGAGAGCATTGCCACCCACGAAGCCGGCCACATGCTGGGCATCTCGCACACCGCGGTGCGATCGTCGACGATGTATTTCGTGCTGCCGGGTGGACTGGCGGCGCGCACTCTGGAGGACGACGACGTCGCGGTGTACACCAAGGCGTACGCAAGTGCCACCACCATGACCGGTGCGAGCCGTCTCGAAGGCATCGTCAACCATGG
>JAKEHA010000139.1 GCA_022615275.1 Candidatus Latescibacterota bacterium | reverse complement strand
TCTTCGAGGGTACGATCGATAAGCTCGTGGCGCTGGCGGCCTTGATGCCGGTCTCGAGCTGCTCGATGCCGGTGGCCTGGTCTTCCAGCTTGGGTGCGGCGCGGTGGATGGGGAGGCGCTTGTCGGGTTCCGCGAGCGGCCCTTTGCCGTCGATGGGTTCGCCGAGCAGGTTGAAGATGCGCCCCAGCGACTGGTTGCCGACCGGCACCATGATGGGAGCGCCGGTGTCGATGACGTCCATGCCGCGCGTCAGGCCGTCGGTCGACTTCATCGCGATCGCGCGCACGACGTTGTCGCCGACGTGCAGCGACACCTCGCACGTCAAGTCGATGCCGCGCGCGGCGTCTTCGATCTTGAGCGCGTTGAAGATCGACGGCAGCTGGCCGGACGGGAATTCCACGTCCAGCGTGGGGCCGATCACCTGCGTAATCTTGCCGACGTTGCGGCTGCCCTTCCCGGAATGCTTCGCGGTTGCGGCCGCGGTATTGGCTTCTGCGTTCATCGCGTTTCCTTTCGAGTGGCTACTTCAGAGCCTCGGCGCCGCCGACGATCTCGGCCAGCTCCTTGGTGATGATCGCCTGACGCAGGCGGTTTCTCTCGAGGACGAGGTCGTCCAGCTTCTCGTCGGCGTTCTTGGTCGCTTGCTGCATGGCCGACATGCGCGCCCCGTACTCCGACGCGAACGAGTCGGCCAGAACGGAGAACACGCGCGAGGTCGCGTACAACGGAATCAGGTCCGCGAACAACTCGTCGCGGCCCGGTTCGATCAGATAGTTGTCGTCGGTTTTGGCACCCGCTACGGCCGGGATGCTCAAGAACTGCTGCGTGGTGACGCGATACAGAGACGCGCGCAGCGACTTCGCGTAGATGAAATAGAGCGCGTCGACATCGTCGTTCACGTACAACTCGAGCAGCTTGCCCGTGACTTCCTTGATCTCGGACAGCACGAGGCGGTCGCTCAAGCCCACCCTCGAATACAGAATAGGTGTGGAACGGCGGCGGAAGAACGCGTGCCCCTTGCGGCCGATGGTGACGAGCTTGACGTCCTGATGGGCGTGCTCGCGCAGAAACGTCTGCGCGGCGCGGATCAAGTTGGTGTTGAAGGCGCCGCTCAAGCCGCGGTCGGCGGTGAACAACACCAAGCCCGGCTTCTTGACCTCGTGGGTCGAGAAGAAACGACCCAACGTGGTCTTCAGCGGCGCGACTCCGTCCGCGTACGCGAACTCGATGGCGACGTCGGCCGATTCCTCGATGCCGCCGCCGGCCAGTCCACCCAGCACGCGATCCAGCTCGTCCGCGAAGGGACGCACGGCGTGGGCGCGCTGCTGGGCGCGGTTGAGCTTGGCCGCCGCCACGAGCTGCATCGCGCGCGTGATTTTGCGGATGTTCTCGACCGCACGGATGCGGTTCTTGAGGTCGCGAATGGTCGCCATGCGTCTTGTCCGTTACGCCTTCTTGGCCCCGAGCGACTGGACGAACGCGGCCTTGAACTCGCCGGCCGCCTTGCGCGCCTCGTCCTCGAGCGCCTTGTCGAACGCTTTCTTGTCGCGCAGCTGGCGCACGACGTCCGGGTACTTGCTGTCCATGAACGCGAAGAACTCGGGCTCGAAGCGCTTCAAGCTCGGCGTCGGGAGGTCGTCGAGGAGCCCCTCGTTGGCCGCGAAGATCAGCAGGACCTGCTTCTCGGTGGCGAGCGGCACGTTCTCGTCCTGCTTGAGGATTTCGACCATTTTCTCGCCGCGCGTCAGCTGCGCGAGTGTCGACTTGTCGAGGTCGGAACCGAAACGCGCGAACGCGGCCAGTTCGCGGTACTGCGCGAGTGCCAGGCGCAAGCGACCCGCGACCTGCTTCATCATCTTGGTCTGGGCGTTGGATCCCACGCGCGACACCGAGATGCCCACGTTGATGGCCGGACGCACGCCGGAGTAGAACAAGTCGCCTTCCAGGAAGATCTGCCCGTCGGTGATCGAGATCACGTTGGTCGGGATGTACGCGGTCACGTCGCCCAGCTGGGTTTCGATGATGGGGAGTGCGGTGAGCGAGCCGCCCCCCAAGTTGTCGTTGAGCTTGGCCGCGCGCTCGAGCAGGCGCGAATGCAAGTAGAACACGTCGCCCGGGTACGCCTCGCGGCCCGGCGGACGGCGCAAGAGGAGAGACATCTGGCGGTAGGCCTGCGCGTGCTTGGAAAGGTCGTCGTAGAAGCACACCGCGTGGCCGCCGCGATCGCGGAAGAACTCGCCCATTGCACAACCCGCGTACGGCGCCAGCATCTGTAATGCCGCCGATTCGCTCGCGGTGGCGCTGACGATGGTGGTGTACTCCATGGCACCGTGCTGTTCGAGCTTGGACACGATCTGCGCGACCGTCGATTCCTTCTGGCCGACCGCGACGTAGATGCACTTAACGCCGGTGCCCTTCTGATTGATGATGGTGTCGATGCAGATCGCGGTCTTGCCGGTCTGGCGGTCGCCGATGATCAATTCGCGCTGGCCGCGGCCGATGGGAATCATCGAGTCGACCGCCTTCAATCCGGTTTGCAGCGGTTCCTTCACCGGCTGGCGCTGCACGACGTTCGGCACCAACGGCTCCATCGGGTTGTAGGTGTCGGTGACGATGGGACCCTTGCCGTCGATGGGCTGCCCGAGCGAATTGACGACGCGACCCAGGAGCGCTTCGCCCACGGGAACCTGCGCCACGCGACCCGTGCGCTTGACGGCGTCGCCTTCCTTGATGCCGGTGTCGGAGCCGAAGAGTACGGCACCCACGTTGTCCGCTTCCAGGTTCATGACCATGCCGACGCCGCCGTTGGGGAACTCGAGCAGCTCGCCCGACATGGCGTCTTCCAGACCCCAAATGCGCGCGATGCCGTCGCCCACCTGCAGAATCGTGCCCACCGACTCCATCTCGAGCTCGAGACTCGTCTTCTGCAGTTGCGCTTGAATGATGGAGCTGACTTCTTCGGGTCGAAACGCCATTGCTTCTCTCCTACGCTAAGATTGATCGGCCAAATGCACCCGGGTCGCGAGCAGCGCGGTACCCAAATCGCCGAGACGGTTGCGGATGCTCCCGTCGAATACCTGGTTCTCGATGAACATGATCATGCCGCCGCCGATGCCGGGCTCGACGCGCTTCTCGAGCTTCACCTTCTTGCCGGTGCGCCGCTCGACGACGTCCTTGGCTTTGCGCTCCATCTCGGTGTCGAGTGGAATCGCGGTCACGACGCGCACTTCGACGATGCCCTTGTAGTCCTCGTACAGCGACACGAACGCGCGCGCGATGTCGTCGTAGGCCGCCACGCGCTTCTTGTCGATCAAGAGCAGCAAGAACTTGACGAAGAGCCCGGAGGCGCGCTCGCCCAGCGCCTTCGCGACGAGACCGCGCTTCTCCTCGCCCGTCACGCGTCCCGAGAGCAGGAAGCGGCGAAAACCTTCTTCGCTCGCGAGCAGCTTGCCGAAGCTGGCCACGTCGCCGTACGCCTGGTCGAGGACGTCCTC
>JAKEHA010000138.1 GCA_022615275.1 Candidatus Latescibacterota bacterium | reverse complement strand
GAGGATGGCGGTGCGGTTCTCGAGTTCGCTCGAGAGCGACCCCAGGATCTTCTCCTCGGTGGTCGCGTCGACGGACGAAAGCGCGTCGTCGAGGACCAGGATGCGCGGGCGTTTGGCGAGTGCCCGCGCGATGGCGACGCGCTGCTTCTGCCCGCCCGAGAGATTGATGCCGCGCTCGCCGATCATGGACTCGAAGCGGTTGGGGAACTCGTTGACCTCGTCGTAGATCGAGGCCGTGCTCGCCACTTCCTGCAGCACGGGATCCGGCAACTCCTTGACCCCGAACCCGATGTTGTCGCGGATCGACTCCGAGAACAGGAAGATGTCCTGCGGCACCAGACCCACCATGTCGCGCAGCTCCTGCAGCGGAATCTCGCGCACGTCGCGCCCGCCCACCAACACGCGGCCGCGGGTGGCGTCGTACAGGCGCAGCACGAGCGAGATGACGGTGGTCTTGCCGGCGCCGGTCGGCCCCACGATGGCCACGGACTCGCCGTCTTTCACCTCGAAGGACACGTTCTTCAGGATGTCGCCGCGGTCACCGTTCCCGCCGTACGCGAACGACACGTTCTCGAAGCGGATCGACGCGTCCCGGGGCGTGGCCGTCGGCGCCGTCGGCGCGGGCACGAGTGCGTCCGTGATCTCCGGCTTCTCCGCCATCACGTCGTTCATGCGCTGCATCGACGCCAGCCCCTGCTCGGTCATGTTCATTACCCATCCGAGCGCGATCACGGGCCAGATCAGCATCGTGAGGTAGCCGTTGAACGCGACGAAGGTGCCCAGCGTGATCTCGCCCTCGATCACCAGCCGTCCGCCGAAGAGCAGAATGGCGACCACGCCCAGCCCGGCCACGGTGGACAAGAGCGGGTGCAGCATGCTCTGGACGCGGAAGAGCTTCAAGTTGGCGTGCACGTAGTCGTCGCTGGCGGCCGCGAACTGGTCGATTTCATACGGCTCGCGCGCGTACGCCTTGACCACGCGGATGCCGGAGAGGTTCTCCTGCGCGCGCGCGTTGATGGCGGCGAACTTCGACTGCACGATCTCGAACAACCGATGGATCACGCGAATGCTGTAGTAGACCGCGACGGTCAAGACCACCATCGGCAGGAGCGCCGCGATGGTCAGCTTCCAGGACAGGATCGCCATCAATGTGATCGAGAGGCTCCCGATGACGATCGTGTTCATCGAGTACATGACCGCCGGGCCCACCAGCGTGCGCACCGCGTTCAAGTCGTTGGTCGCGAGCGCCATCAGCTCGCCGGTGCGATGGCGGTGGTAGAACGCGGGGCTCAACGACTGCAAGTGCCGGAAGAAATCGGCGCGCATGTCGACCTCGATGCGCCGCGAGACGCCGATCATGATGCGCCGCATCAGGAAGCGGAATAGACCCCCGAAGGCCGTGATCACGACCAGGAGCAGCGCGTAGGTCACTAGCTCGCGCTTGGTGATGCCGCGCGAGAGCGCGTCGATGGTGGTCTTGAGGATCCATGGGCTGGCTAGCACCAGCAGGTCGGCCGCGACCAGGCTGGCGGCGCCCAGCGCCAGGCGTCCGCGATACCGGCCGAGGTAGCGAAGGACCGTGCGCAGCGCGAGGCGTCGTTTTTCTTTGGAACTCGTGGGCGCGTTCATACTATGATCGGGTGGCTCGTCGACATCATCATTCCGGATAGACGTTCCAATATAGACGATCATCCTACCAACCCGCAAACCGCGATCGTAAGGAAGTTCGCTTGTCGTACCCGTCGCGAGACGAAGCGCTGGCCGTGCTCAAGGAGCACACCCAAGGCGAGAGCCTGCTCAAGCACGCCTACGCGGTCGAGGCGGCGATGCGCTTCTACGCGGCCCGCTCCGGCGAGGACGCCGAGCGCTGGGGGGTGGCCGGACTCCTCCACGACTTCGACTACGAACGCTACCCGTCGCTCGACGACCACCCCTTCAAGGGCGCCGAGATCCTGCGCGCGCGCGGCTACGACGCCGAGTTGATCGACACCATTTTGTCCCACGCCGACCACGCCGGCGTCCCCCGCACCACCTTGGTGCGCAGGACCCTGTTCGCGGTCGACGAGTTGTGCGGTTTCGTCACCGCGGTAACACTCGTGCGCCCGTCCAAGAAGATCGCCGAAGTCGAGCCGTCGTCGGTGAAGAAAAAGCTCAAGGACAAGGGCTTCGCGCGCAACGTATCGCGCGAAGACATCGCCGTGGGCGCTGACCTGATCGGAGTTCCGCTCGACGAGCACATTCAGAACGTGATCACGGCCATGCGCGGCATCGCAGACGAGCTGGGATTGTGATGCGCGCAACGTTCACGACATGGCTCGGCTTTGCGCGTCCCCCGGCGGGTGTCGCTCGTGGGGCCCCCGGCCGAAAAGGCTACAGACTGAGCGTCGGGGTGACGAGTGACAGGACCCGCCGGGCAGCGTTCAAGCTGGCGGGGCTCGCGTGTGCCGTATTCGCCGCGCCCGCGTTCGCGCAGTCCGACGGCGCCATCGACACGCGCGCCGCGACCGAGAAACGCATCTACGAGCTGGAGGGCATGATCGGCGGCGACACCTCCGCCGAGAAGCAGGCCGTCGGGCTGCGCTGGCTCGCCGACCTCTACGTGTCGATCGGGCGCCTCGACGAAGCCGAAGCCGCGTACGAGCGCATCCTCGTCTTCTACCCGTATGACGTGGCGTCGTCGAATGCGTACGCGGAGTTCTTGCTCGACCAGCGCCAGGACCCCGAGCGGGCGCTGGCGGTCACGCGCGCCGCGATCGCGTGGGCCAACTCGGCGCCGTCGCCGCCTCCCTACCTGGGACGCACCTATGCGATCCGTGCCCGCGCCTTCGCGGATGCGGGGCGGTGCGACGACGCGCTTCGGGTGGCGGAGGAAGCGGAACGGCGCGCCGACGAAGACGCGGTCGAGGACGCGATTCGCACCCGCGTACGCTGCTTGTCGGAAACCGGGAAGCGCGCACAGGCCCAGGAGGCGCTGCTGCAACTCATCGGCGAAACCGGCGCGTCCAATCCGGACGACGAGAGTTCGCTGGTGGCGATCCTCACGCGCGAGAAAAAGCGCGTGGACGCGAGCGACGTCGACCGTTTGACCGCCGCGGCCGTGGCCGAGGCGCGCACGCAGCGCGCCAAGACGCTGGCCGCCGAGAACGCGACCCTGGTCGAGCTCGAGAGCAAGGGCCGTGTACGCTTGGAGGCCACGCTGCGCCCGGGCGACGGCCGCTCCGCGATCCTGTTCGTTCCCGACCTGGGCAGCCGGCGCTCGGCGTACACCCCGTACGCGCAGCTCTTCGCGCTGGACGGCATCACCACCCTCACCGTCGACCTGCGCGGGCAGGGCAACAGTCGTTGCGACTCGTTGCCGGCGTCGGATCGCCTGCCGCCGCGCCATTACGCCGACCTGCCCGCGGACGTCGCGGCCGCGTACGCGTACTTGGTGGAAACTCGTCGCATCGAGCGGTCACGGATCGCCATCGTGGCCGCGGGCAGCGTGTGCATCGTCGTCGAGCGCGCCATACACGAGCACAATCTCGCGCCCGTGGTCGTGTATCTCTCGCCCGTGTTTCCGGACGACGACCGGGAGCTCGCGTCGGCGTTCTCCTTCCGGCCGCCGCGACCCGCGTTCGTGCTCGCGAGCGAGGAAGACATCTACGCGACGCAGTCGCTGCGCGCGTTCAAGGCCGCCATCGAGCCCGCCCCGGTGACCACGAAGGTCTACACGTCCGCGGGCCATGGCGTCTCGCTCCTGCGCGAGCCCGCGCGCTTCGCCGACGTCGACGCGTGGACGAAAGCAGCGCTCGCGTCCGGCGCCTCCGAATCGCGCCGGTAACAGCCGCCGGAGACCGCTTCGCGGCGCCCCGCGCGCCCTTCTTTCCCTGGTACGAATGTTGCGATTTGCTGCCGGTTATGCCGCGCCTCGTCCCTGCCGTTCTCCTGATCGGAATCGCGATCTCCGCCGCCCTCCCGGCCGGTGCCCAGGATTCGTCCGGCCTCACCGGCGAGTGGAAGAACGAGGCACTATTCGACGCGACGACGACCCGCGAGGAACTCCTGGACATGGGGCGCGCGGCCGTCAACCTGTCCCACTTCGCGCTGGCCGAGGTCTACTACCAGGAGGTTCTGCTGCGGAACCCCGAAGACGTGGACGCAATGTGCGAATTGGCCACCCTTTACCGCCGCACCGGACGGCTCGAATACGCGCGTGGACTCCTGATCCGGGCCGGAACGCTGGTACCCGGGCGCGACGACATCGCCGAAGCGCGCCACGACGTGGAGCAGCAG
>JAKEHA010000137.1 GCA_022615275.1 Candidatus Latescibacterota bacterium | reverse complement strand
GTACCGGCTGCCGGAGACAGGGCCGGGCGGGAAGACGGACGTGAGCCTGGTGGTGTACGACGTACGGGGTGCGAAGGTGCGGGTACTGGTGAGCGGGCCGCAGGCGGCGGGCAAGCACGTGGCGGAATGGGACGGGCGCAACGACGCGGGCTCGCCGGTGGGATCGGGCGTCTATTTCTATCGCATGACCACGACCGGTTTCGCCAAATCGAAGAAGATGGTTTTGCTGAAATAGGTCATCCAGAGGGTTCACGCCGAGGGCTTCCCTCCGCTCTCAGGTCCTCGCTCGCGTCCGATTGGAATTATGGCTCGCTGCGGAAGTTCGCGTCGGGAACCCTCGGCGCGAACCCTCCTTCAGTTACGCGCTGTTTCCGCCGCGCAGCGTTTTCCCGCCTAACCCCGTGCGGCAATTCGCGATTGACACCCAGCCCGTCCTTTCGTAAGGTCGCTTCCTGATTCCGTGGCGCGCCCGCGCCGCCAGCCGTCGCCACCGTTCGCCTTCACCACCCAACGAGGGACACCGTGCAGTTTCCGCTCACCGAAGAGCAGCGCCTCATCCAGACCACCGCGCGCGAGTTCGCCGACAACGAGATCGCGCCCGTCGCCGACAAACACAATCGCGAGGGTGTTTTCCCCGCGGACTTGGTCAAGCGGATGGGCCAACTCGGCTTCCTGGGCATGCTCGTGCCGGAGACCTACGGCGGTAACGGGATCGGGAACTTCGGGCTCGTCCTCGCGCTCGAGGAAGTCAATCGGGCGTGCGCGTCGACCGGCGTCACCATGTCGGTGCAGAACTCGCTGGTGTGCGCACCCATTGTCCATTTCGGTAGCGCGGCACTCAAGAAGAAGTACCTGCCCAAGCTCGCAAGCGGTGAGTTCCTGGGCGCGTACGCGTTGAGCGAGCCCGGTTCGGGCAGCGACGCGGCCGGCCTCGTCGCCTCGGCGGTCAAGGACGGCGATTCGTTCGTCTTGAACGGGACCAAGAACTTCATCACCACCGGTGCTGAAGCCGACGTCGTCATCGCGATGTTGCGAACCGACCCGTCCCACAAGACGCGCGGCATCACCGCGTTCATCGTCGAGAGCGGATGGGAGGGGTTCGCGGTCGGCAAGAAGGAAGACAAACTGGGGCTGCGCTCGTCGAGCACGGTGCAGCTCGTGTTCGAAGACATGCGGGTACCGGCGGCCAACATCCTGGGAGAAGTGGGGATCGGATTCAAGATCGCGATGCACACGCTCGACGGCGGGCGCATCGGTATTGCCGCGCAGGCCGTCGGCATTGCGCAGGCGTGCCTGGACGCGTCCGTCAAGTACGCCGAGGAGCGCGAGGCGTTCGATCAACAGATCGGGAAGTTCCAGGCCATTCAATTCAAGCTCGCGAACATGGCGACCAAGATCGAGGCGTCGCGCTTGTTGGTCTACAACGCGGCGCGACTGAAGGACGCGGGCCAGCCGCACGGCAAGGAAGCCGCGATGGCCAAGCTGTTCGCGTCCGAGGCGAGCAACGACGCGGCGCGCGAGGCGGTCCAGATCCACGGCGGCGCCGGGTACCTGGAAGACTTTTCCGTCGAGCGCTACTTCCGCGACGCGCGTATTACCGAGATCTACGAAGGGACAAGCGAGATTCAACGCATCGTCATCGCGCGTCACGTGCTCAAGAATTTGCGCTAGCGTTTTAGGCCGCCCACAGGAGGAAGCCCGTGAAGATCGTGGTGCTGGTAAAGAGCGTCCCCGATACCGAATCGAAGATCAAAATCGGTGCCGACGGGACGTCGATCGATCCCCAGGGATTGAAGTTCATCATGAACCCCTACGACGAGTTCGCCGTCGAGGAGGGGCTTCGCATCAAGGAACGCCTGAAGGACGACACCACCGTGGTCGCGGTCTCGATGGGCCCCGAGCGCGCCGTCGAAGTCCTGCGCACCGCCCTCGCGATGGGCGCGGACGACGCCATCCACGTGAGCGATCCCGCCTTCGAGGGCGGCGACGCGCAGGCCAACGCGCGCGTCCTGGCTGAAGTGATTCGACCGCTCTCGCCGGACTTGATCCTGGGCGGCAAGCAGGCCATCGACTACGACGCCGCGCAGGTGTGCCCCGCCATCGCCGAGTACCTCGGCATGCCGCAAGCGCTCATTGTCTCCGAGCTCAAGATCTCCGACGACAAGAAGGTCGCCACGGCGCGCCGGCGCGTGGAAGGCGGCGACGAGATGGTCGAGATGACGCTGCCCGCGCTGGTCACGTGCGAAAAGGGGCTGAACGAACCGCGCTACGCGTCGCTGCCAGGCATCATGAAAGCGAAGAAGAAAGAGATCAAGAAAGTGGGGCTGGCCGACCTTCCATTGAAGGCGGAGTCGGTGGGGGCGGCAGGTTCGAAGACGAAGGTCGTGAAGTACCACAACCTCCCCGAGCGCCCGCCGGTCAAGATGATCGCGGGCGACGCGGCCGCGCAGGCCGCAGAGCTCGTGCGCCTCTTGCGCGAAGAGGCGAAAGTCATCTGATCTCTGACCACGGCCGCTGAAAGGAGCCGGGGCGCTCGCGTCCCACGTCGACACATGGCAAACGGAATTCTAGTCTACGGAGAAGTGCGCGACGGATCGCTCAAGGCGATTACCAAGGAGTTGGTGGCCGCGGCGGCGCATTTGTCGCAAGCGGGCGCGGGCCCGGTTTCAATCGCACTGGTGGGCGACGCCGCCACCGTCGACGCGGCGCTGCCCGCCGCGCGCGCGCTGCCGGTTGCGACGGTGTACGCCGCGCGCCACGCGGAGCTGGCGTCGTACTCGTCGCAGGGATATGCGATCGCACTCCAGGCCGCGATCAAGGCCAGCGACGCCAAGGTCGTGCTGTTCGGCGCCACCGCGCTCGGGCGCGATCTCTCGGCGCGCGCGGCCGCGCGCTGCGACGCGTCGTTGTTCACCGACTGCACGGAGCTGGTGTGGTCGGGGGGAAATCTGCGCGTCAAGCGCCCGGTCTACTCGGGCAAGGTGATCCTCGAGTTGGAGTCGACCGCCGGCGTGCAAATGGCGTCGATTCGCCCCAACATCTTCGCCCCCGCCGGTGCGGGCGGCTCGGCCGAGGTGGCCGAGGTCGCGGTCACAATCGCCGACGGCGACATCCGCGGCCGCGTGAAGGAGATCGTGCGCACGTCGACGGGCAAGAAGGACCTGACCGAGGCGGAGATCATCGTGTCGGGCGGGCGTTCGCTCAAGAGCCCCGACAATTTCAAGATTCTCGACGAGATGGCGGAGGCGCTGGGGGCCACCGTGGGCGCGTCGCGCGCCGCCGTCGATGCGGGCTACGCGCCGCACTCGATGCAGGTCGGTCAGACGGGCAAGGTCGTCAATCCCAAGCTCTACTTCGCGGTCGGCATCTCGGGTGCGATCCAGCACCTGGTCGGGATGCGCACGTCGAAGGTGATCGTCGCCGTCAACAAGGACGAGAACGCTCCCATCTTTCAGAAGGCCGACTACGGTTTGGTCGGCGATTTGTTCGAAATCGTCCCCAAGATCACCGAGGCTCTCAAGAAGCTGCACGCGTCGTCGCACTGAGTCCCGTGCTCGCGTCGAGGGATCGATCGCGCCGGCCCTACAGTGACAGCGTCAAATTCACCGAGGCGATGGTCGCGGTGGCGTCGTCGTCCTCGCGCTCGTGGTCTTCGGGCTGGTAGTCGAGGAAGACGTTGAGCCACAGCGCTTGCCACACGCGCGCGTTCGCGAAGAGCCCCACGCGGTGGTACGAATAGTCGGAGAAGACCGCGTTCAAGTCCGCGACCGGGTCGCCCTCCTGATAGGATGGGTAGTCGCGCAGGCCGGGTTCGTAGCTGGCCGAGACCCACCACCCCGACCCGCCCATCATTTCGAGCACGACGCGCACGCCCAGCTCGCGGTATTCGTCGTCGGGCGAGGTGTCGCTGTTGAGCCAGCCGAAGGCCGGCCCCGCACCGACCTGGAGTGCCGCGGTGTTGAAGTTCAGCAGGATCGCGGCCGCGTTCTCGACGTAGTCGTGGTAGGCGCCCGTCTCCTCGTCGTACGCGTAGTCCTCCAGGTCGTCGATCATCTCGATGCTCCAGTGACGATGGAGCGACCACTCCAGCCCCAGTGCTACCACCACGGCCCAGAACGAGCTGCGTGTCCCGTCGTCGGGATAGGTGCGCCGCTCGACCGACGCGCTCACCAGCACGCGCTCGTGGAGGTCGTCGAACGCGCGCACTTCGGCGAAGGGAATCCACGCGTCGTACTCGATCTCGGCGCTGTCGGGCACGACGAAGGTGGTGTAGCGGACGCCCGCAAGAACCCCGCGCGTGGGATCGCGCGAGACGTCGGCCGCCAGCGAGGCGTGATTCTTGACGTAGTCGTAGTCGAACTCGGTGCGCTGGTCGTAGTCGAGGATCTCGAAGCGGTCCTCGGCGCGTACCGTGAGCGAGGGTGTCGCGCGCGCGCGCAGCCCGGCGCGCGCGGTGCCGCGGGTGTAGTCGTTGGGGAACTCGTACGTCGAGCCTTCGCGAAAGCCGCGGCGCATGATCTCCGCGTCGAGGTTCAGCGCATGGCGGCCGACCTCGCCGAAGCGGCGCGTCAGCATCGCGCGCGCGGCCGCGTCCCAGCTCGATTCGCCGACCATGGCGCGCGCTTCGACGAGCGTGTAGTCGCGCCCGAACAGCCCGGCCGCGTACGCGAGACGCGCGCGCGAGCGGAACTCGTCGACGCTGGAGAGGGTGTCGTCGTCCGCGATCGAATAGCGCTCGGTGTACGACTCGTAGCCCGCTTCGAGTGAGCCCAGCCAGCGCCCGGCGTGCGCGAAGGGCGCCGTCGCGAGCACGAGGCACGCGACCGCCGCGACCCTGCCGGCCACGCGCGTCACTCGGCGCGGTCCTCGAGCAAGAGGGCCGCCGCCTCCAGGAGTTCGAGCGCCAGCGGGAAATCGCCGGCCGCGAAGCGCTCCACCGCGGCACGCCGCAGCTCGCGCGCCTCCGCCAGCAGGTCGCGCGGAAAGTCGGGGTCGGCGTCGCGCAGCGCGATCAGCTCGTCGACGCGCGCGACGGCCGCGTCGCATGCTTGTTCGAGTGCGGCCAGCGCGGAGTCGGCGGGGGTGGAATCGGAATCGGGCGGCGAGGGACCGTTGGCCGCGCACGCGAGCGCGCACGCGGCCAGCAAGGCCAACGCCGCCGCGCGCACGCTATCGAACGGCATCTCCGATGCGCCGGAGCGCTTGCGAGGCGAGGTTGTGGGCGATCTTGGTGAGAGCCAGAGCGCGCCGGAGGTCGTCGGACGCAAACGCGTCCTTGGCTTCGGTCTGCCGCGCCTGGGCGCGCTCGATGAGTCCCTGCGCCTGCGCGTCGCCGGCGTCGGCCAGCGCGTCCTTGGCGCGTGCGATGGCGTCGTCGGTGCGGGAGAGCGCGGCTTCGACCGCGGCCGGGTCGAGGTCCGCCTCGACCTTGCGCAGGGCTTCGCGGGCCGCGTCGCGGGCGCGCATCGAGAGACGGGTCGCGGTCTCGAAATCGGACCGCAAAAGGGCCTCGCGCGCGGACTCCTGGAGTCGTACCGCTTCCTCGAGCGAGCGCGCGAGCATCTCGTCGTTGGATTCCAACGCCACCGCGCGGGCCCGGTCGAGCAACTCGTCGGTGAGGCTGACGGCCCGCAGCGCGCGCTCTTCCGCGGTCTCGTCGGCCGGTCCGGCGGCGCGCAGCGCCCGCAGCGCGAGCGCCCGCGCCCCGCGGGTCTCCTCGCGCGCTCGCTCGACGTCGCCGCGCTCGGCGCTCGCGGTGGCGCGCCGCTGCATTTCCCCGGCCTGGTCGGCCAGCTTCACCAAGGCGGGGGGCAGGGTGGGGCGCGCGTCGGCCAAGCGATCGAGGATATCCTGGGTGCGCTCGATATCGTCGGTCACGTCGCCGGCGCCGGCGTCGCGCCGCATCATGCGAATCGCGCGCGAGGACAGATCGCTCGACGACACCGCGAGCCGCAGCGCCGTCTCGAACATGTGCTGGTGCATCTGGTCGCGCGCGCGCCGCAGATTGTCGGCGGACTCCATGAGCAGACGGCGCACGTTGGGGTCGGCACCGCCGGCGTCCTCGAACAGCGCGCGCGCTTGTTCCAGACGCGCGGTCGCGCGCTCGATCGCCTTCTGGGCCTGTTCGTCGACGCGCGCTTCGCGCTTGGCCACGGCGATGGTCTGCTGGATCACCTCGCGCGCGCGCACCGCGACGCGGAAGGCCATGCCGGGCGCGTTCTGCTCGAGGAGGGTTACCGACTGCGCGTGCAAGCCGCGCGCGGTCTCCAACAGGCTGCGCGCCTTGGTGCTGTTGGTTTCCATGACGACGCCGGCCGCGAACGAAAGCAGCTCGTCGTTGCGCTCGATGAACGCCTGCACGTTGGGCGCGTCGGCTTGCGCGTGGACGGGTGCGGGCGCAA
This sequence comes from Candidatus Latescibacterota bacterium, assembly GCA_022615275.1. Taxonomy (GTDB): domain Bacteria; phylum Krumholzibacteriota; class Krumholzibacteriia; order WVZY01; family JAKEHA01; genus JAKEHA01. Next base: position 264 of record JAKEHA010000137.1, on the reverse strand, counting down.
ATGGTCCGCTCGCCGCCAGAGCCGCCAACAGAATGATGCCGATGGTTTGCTTCATATCACGTTGCGGTGCGCAGCGCACCGCGACCTCCAGGCACGACCATCGCAAGCCGGGTGCCAGGGTGCGCCCCATCCGTAACTCGTTTGGCATGACTAGCTTGCCACATGGCCACGGATCCCGCGCCGGCCTGCCGGCCGGCCGCGAATGAACCGTCACGGACACCGTGGCCGCCTGCGTGCACCGGCTCATTCGAGCCCGTATCGCTC
>JAKEHA010000136.1 GCA_022615275.1 Candidatus Latescibacterota bacterium | reverse complement strand
GTCGCCGAAGCCGAGGTGGCGCTGGCTTCGCGCGACCTGGGCTGGCCCGCGAAGGCGCTCGAGGCGGCGCGGGCGACACTCGAAGCGCACGGCGACCGGGTCAACTCCGCGCACGCACGGGTTCTCGAGGTCCGGCGTTTGCTGCTCGTCGGACGCATCGACGAGGCCGAGCGCAGGCTCGCTCCGGTCGACACTACACCCTTCCCTCCCGCCTTGAAGGCCGCCCACGAACTGGTAGTCGCGGGGATCGCGATGCGGCGTCTTCGGACGCAGGCGGCGCGCTCTGCGCTCGCTCGGGCCGAGAACGCCGCGCGCCGCGCCCGTATCCCAGCGCTGACTGCGGAAGTCGAGAGCGCATCGCTCGTTCTAGCCGCACCCGCCGCGCGTCTTATTGCGAGTGGCGAGGAGCGTGTCCTCCTGCTCGAGGAGGTCGAAATGCTACTAGCGTCGAAGGCACTCATCGTGGACGCGTGCCGCAACGTCGTGCGTTACGACAAGAAGGTGGTCTCGCTCGCGAGACGACCGGTGTTGTTCGCGCTCGCGCGCGCACTGGGCGAAGCGTGGCCGGAAGATGTAACGCGGGATGCACTCATCGCGCGTGGGTTCGGATCGAATGTCGTTGATGAATCGGATCGCGCGCGCTTGCGAGTCGAAATGGGACGGCTTCGCGCGCTGCTGCGGACATTGGCCGATGTGAGCGCGACCAAGCTGGGTTTCACGCTGGCGCCGCGCCGCGCCCAAGAGGTCGTCGTGTTGGCGCGGCCGGTCGAAGAGGAGCACGCGGCGGTGCTCGCCTTTCTCTTCGACGGCGAGTCGTGGTCGAGCTCGGCCCTGGCACTCGCGCTCGGAACCAGCCAGCGCACGGTGCAGCGCTCACTCGACTCACTCGCGGAAGCCGGCAAGGTGCAGTCGTTGGGTCGAGGACGCGCGCGCCGTTGGATGACCCCGCCCATGCCTGGATTCACGACGATCTTGTTACTCCCCGCCCCTCTGCCGATCGACTAGTATAGAAGCATGAGAAAATCAAACGCAGAGATCGTTCGCGAGTACGGACCCTTTCCGGGCGCGGACAGCGTGGGCGGAGTCACCTATGACGGTGAGAACGTCTGGTTCGCGGCCGGAGACAGGCTCGTCGCCTTCGATCCCGCGAGCGGTGAGATGCGGCGCACGCTCGACGTCGCCGCGCACGCGGGCACAGCCTACGACGGTAAACACATCTTTCAGATCGCCGAGGATCGCATTCAGAAGATCGATCCGAAAACCGGGCAGGTGCTCGCAACGATCCCCGCACCCGGCGGCGGCGGCGACTCGGGGCTCGCGTGGGCGGAAGGAACCCTCTGGGTGGGGCATCATCGCGAGCGGAAGATCCATCAAGTCGATCCCGAAACCGGGGCGGTCCTTCGCACCATCGAGTCCAACCGCTTCGTCACCGGGGTGACGTGGGTCGACGGTGAACTCTGGCACGGCACCTGGGAAAGCGATGAAAGCGATTTGCGTCGCGTCGACCCGCGAACGGGAGAGGTCCTGGAGACGATCGAAATGCCGAACGGCGTGAACGTTTCGGGGCTCGAGTCCGACGGCGGCGATCGGTTCTTCTGCGGCGGCGGAAAGGCCGGGAAGGTGAGAGCGGTCCGCCGGCCTAGGTGAAATCAGTGAAAGAAATTTCAACCAAGCCTCGCGTCGCCCTTATCACGTGCGAGAAGTTCTCGGGCCTCTACGAGGACGACCTGTTGCTGGTCTCCGCGCTCGACGAAATAGGTGTCAGCGGCATCCCGGCGGTGTGGAGTCGCACTGACATCGACTGGAGCTCCTTCGACGCGCTGGTCATGCGCTCACCGTGGGATTATTTCGAACGCGCGGACGAGTTTCGGGTCTGGCTCGATGCCCGCATCGCGAGCGGCGTGCGGATGTTGAACGCGCCGGAGATTCTCGATTGGAATTTCGACAAGAGCTATTTGCAAGACCTCGTACGCAAGGGTGTCGAACTCGTACCCACCGTCTGCGTGGCGCGCGGGGAAAAAGCCGACGTCGCCGCCCTGGCGCGGGCACGCGGGTGGGACGATATCGTGGTCAAGCCGACCATCGGCGGCGGCGGTTATCGCGTGCATCGTTTTCGGCTGGATGAGTTTCCACGCTACTCCGGAGAGATCGCGCGGACCTTGGCCGATCGCGGTCTACTCGTGCAGCCGTTCCTGCCGGAGATCTCCAACGGCGAGCTGTCGCTGTTGTTCTTCGACGGAGTCTACAGCCACGCGGCGCTCAAGCGACCCAAGGCGGGTGAGTTCCGCGTGCAATTCCAGTACGGCGGAACCAACGAAGACGTCGAGGTCAGCAAGACTCTGGTCGCGCAAGCTCACCAGTGCATCAAGGCCTGCCCGGCCCTGCCGGTTTATGCCCGCGTGGACGGCGTAGTGAAGGACGGCAGATTCCTGCTAATGGAGCTCGAGGTCTTCGAGCCACTGATGTTTCTATCGCGACATCCCGAAGCACCCGGGCGCTTTGCCCGCGCCATTGTTGGCCGGCTCCCCCTCTAGATTCCGACGGCCGCAGCGGCACTTTCATCGAAAATCTTCGGGTGCTTGTATAACTCTTTCAGTCCCTCTTCTTGTGGAAAATGTCCTGACGTAGTCTCC
>JAKEHA010000135.1 GCA_022615275.1 Candidatus Latescibacterota bacterium | reverse complement strand
TCGGCCACCTCGGCGGCGTCGCGCGCGAGCTGGGCCTTGTCGACGGCGATCTGCCGGTTGTCGACGACGGCTTCGTGGGCATTGCGCGCCGCCTGTCCGGCCGCGAGGACCGGGACCGCGCACAGGATCCAGGCGATGGTGAGGGAGCGTATCATTGGACGACCTCCATTCACGCGTCGACACCGTCGGCGCGCATCGAGGGAGAAGCAAGACCCGGGCCGCCGCTTCGCGTAGACGTAACTTAAAACATAATAAAGGGTTGGGTGATCGCGACGGAAGCCGCAGGACGAGCAATTGTCCCTGGACGGACAGGTGTCGCACAACCGATGTGCGCACGGGCGCACACCGCGCGTCGCCACAGGACGAAATTGAAACTACCCGCGCGACTTCGTCGTAAGACGCAATCGGAGTCACTTACGACCCGGCGCGCCCCCCGGCCGGTTGACGCGGGGGGCGCTTTCGGGTATAGGTCGCTCGAGAACCAACCCGCGCACCCCGCCTCTCCTCATGAACGGCTATTGGGGCGTGATTTTTTGATTCAAGAGCAAGTCAGTGGAGGTTACCCAGGCATGAAACGCCTTACATGGGTCGTGGCCCTCGTCGCCATCGCGGCCTTCGCCACGGCCGGCTACGGCAAGAAGGAAAGCAAGGCCGGTTACATCGAGTACGAAGAGCACACGCTCCCCAACGGGCTGCGCGTGGTTCTGTCCGAGGATCATTCGGTCCCCGTGGTGGCGGTCAACGTGTGGTACCACGTCGGCAGTGCCAACGAAGAAAAGGGTCGCAGCGGGTTCGCGCACCTGTTCGAGCACATGATGTTCCAGGGTTCCGAGAACGTCGGCAAGGGCGACCACATGAAATACGTCGCCGAAGCCGGCGGCTCGATGAACGGCTCGACTACCAACGACCGCACCAACTACTACCAGACGCTCCCGTCCAATCGCTTGAATCTGGGCCTCTGGCTCGAAGCCGATCGCATGCGCTCGCTCAACATCACGAGCGAGAACTTCGAGAACCAGCGCGAGACGGTCAAGGAAGAGCGCCGCCAGGGCATCGACAATCAACCCTACGGCGAAGCGTTCCTCGTTTCGGACACGCTCGGCTACGACGGCTGGCCCTACGACCACACCGTGATCGGCAGCATGGACGACCTGGACGCCGCCCAAGTGCCCGACGTGCAGGCCTTCTTCGACAAGTACTACTGCCCGGCGAACGCCGTGCTGGTGGTCGTGGGCGATATCGAGCCCAAGAAGACGATGGAGATGGTGAAGGAGTACTTCGGCGACATTCCAGCGGGCACCAAGGCCGCATTCCCGAATTGGGACGAGGGCTTCAACAAGGGTGAGCGCCGCAGGATCGTCGATTCGCCCAAGGCCAACGTGCCGGCGCTGTTCGCCACCTACCAGATTCCCGGTCATTTGCACCCCGACACTCCCGCGCTCGAGCTCTTGAACAGCCTGCTCGTCGAAGGTGAGTCGAGCCGGTTGCACAAGCGCCTGGTCAAGGACGAAGAAGCCGCCTTCGGCGCCTTCGGCTTCGTCGACGGGCGCATCGGTCCCGGCCAGTTCCGCGTCATCGTCGCGTCCAACGCGGGCGTCGACATCGAGACCTGCGAGACGCTGATGGACGAGGAGATCGAGAAGGTCAAGACCGCGGGCATCACGGAAGACGAGCTCAACAAGGTGAAGACGCAATTCAAGTCGGACTTCATCGGCCAGCGTCAGACCGTGATGAACAAGGCCGAAGAGATCCACCATTACATTTGGTTCCACGGCGACCTGTCGGTGATCAACACCGAGTTGGGCACGTACATGAAGGTCACGGCGGAAGACATCAAGCGCGTCGCGAACACGTACCTGCGTTCCGACAACCGGACCATGGTCGTGGCAGCGCCGCCCAAGAGCAGCTAACCACCCGAAGGGAATCGATCAAGGAGGAAATTTCGACATGAATCGCATTCGTAAGATCGCGCTGCTCTTCGCGGTGACTGCGTTCGCAGCGGCCGGTACGGCGGCCGCGAAGGAAGCGCCCCCGGCGCCGGAGCCGCTCAAGAAGCTATCGTTCCCCGCGTACAGCGAGCAGAAGCTCAAGAACGGCCTCGAAGTCATCGTGGTCGAACACCACGAACAACCGGTGGCGTCCTTGTGGATGGCCGTCAAGGCGGGCTCGGTGCTGGATCCGGAAGGGAAGTCGTCGCTCGCGTCGTACACGGGCTCGCTTCTCAACAAGGGCACCAAGGGCAAGGACTCGAAGCAGCTGGCCGAGTGGATCGAATCGGTGGGTGGTTCGTTCAACGCCTCGACCGACGAGGACGGGACCATCCTCACCATCTCGATCTTGAGCGAGTATCTCCCGGTCGCGTACGAGTTCCTCGCGGACGTCGTCTTGAACCCAACCTTCCCGGAAGACGAGCTGGAAGAAGAGCGCAAGCGCGCGGTCACCGGCATCGAGTTCGAGAAGTCGGACCCGGACGCCATGGCCGACCGACACTTCCACGCCGTCGTGTACGGCAACCATCCGTACGCGATCCGTCCCACCACGGAAACCGTGGAAGCGGTGACGCGCGACGACGTGGTCGCGTTCCACAAGAAGAACTACGTCGCCAACAACGCGTTGATCTTCGTCGTGGGCGACGTCAGCGCGAAGCAGGTCAAGAAGGACGTCGAGAAGTACCTCGGCAAGTGGACAGCCGGCACGCCGGATGTGCCCAAGTACGTCGCCTCGCCGGAGCGCACGGCCAGGAACATCGCGCTCTATCACCGTCCCGGCTCCGTGCAGACCAACATGCAGGTCGGTCAACTCGGCCTGCGCCCGACCGACCCCGATTGGCCGGCGGTCCAGGTCGCCAACCGCGTGCTGGGCGGCGGCGCCACCGGGCGCTTGTTCATGACGCTGCGCGAGAAGCACGGCTGGACCTACGGCGCCTACTCGGGCTGGAGCAAGCCCAAGGACGTCGGCACCTTCGACGCGCAGGCCAACTGTCGCACCGAGGTCACCGACAGCGCCTTGACCGAGATGCTCTCGCAAATCGATCGCATCGTGAACGAGCCGGTCAGCGAGACGGACCTCGCAAGTGCGAAGTCGTACCTCGTCGGCAACTTCCCGACGACCATCGAGACGCCGAGCCAGATCGCAGCCCAAATCGGCCAGGTCAAGCTATTGGGTCTCGACAAGAGCTACCTCGAGAACTATCGCAAGGACGTGGCCAAGGTGACGACGGCCGACGTGCAGCGCGTGATGAAGACGCACCTGCATCCCGACAAGCTTGCCATCGTCCTGGTCGGCGACGCCACCGCCATAAAGGACAAGCTCGAGCCGATCGCTTCGGTGGCGCTCTACGATATCGAAGGCAACGCGGTCTCCATGGACGAGCTCGCCGTGCAGGGCACCGACTACGACTTCGATGCCTCGGCCTTGAAGGACATGGCCGCCACCTACGCGGTGAAGTATCAGGAGATGAACCTGGGCGACATGAACGTGTCGCTGAAGAAAGACGGAGACGACTTCGCCTCGACCTCGACTATCACCGGCATGATCTCGATGAACGAGGAGATGACCTTCGGCCAGGAGTTCGAGCCGAAGGCCTACAAGTTCTCGATGGCGGCCGGGCCGCAGACGATGTCGGCAGACCTTTCCTTCGCCGATGGCGTGGCCAAGGGGCGCGTCGAGGGCGGCAAGGACGGCGGCAAGGACATCAACGTCACCCTGGTCAAGGGTGCCATTCTCAAGAACGCCGTCGACTTCCTGGTCGGTACGCTGCCGCTCGAGACGGGGAAGAGCTTCAAGTTCCCGGTCCTGGACACGCAGTCGGGGGGAATGGAGAACATAACGATCGAAGTGGTGGGGGAGCAGGACCTCATGGTTCCGGCCGGCTCGTACTCGACCTTCAAGATCAAGGTGAAGAGCGGGGACGGCGAGCAGGTCTTCTACGTGCAGAAGACCCTCCCGCACCTCGTGGTGAAGCAAGAGAACCCGGCGCAGGGTCTCAACATCGAGCTCAAGAGCGTCAAGATGTGATCGATCGGCGGGCGGGCGCGGAGCCGGCGCTCGCCCGGCCGCTAACCGGGGGAACTTACCCACGTCACAAGGCCTTACGGGCAGCGGATGGGTGGAGGAGCACACTCCAACCCCGTATTCTATATTTCGCATTTCATCCGGTATACCATGCGAAGGATCCGGACGTATCTTTTTTGTTGACAGTGAATTAGGGCATGTGGTTAACTCTTGTCCACCAGGAATCCCGGCACTGCTTGTGCGTATTCAAACTGCCGGTGGATTGCGCTTGGCCGCCACTTCAATCTGAGTTTCGCGTTCTGTGTCGTTCTACCAGGGACGTCCGCTGTCATGAAATCCCGTATCCTTGTGACGATCACCATGAGCCTTCTCGCGGCTTCGCAGGTGAACGCCTCGATTCTCTCCGCGTCGGGCCAGGCAATCCAAGAGCCTTCGCAAGAGGCGTCGGGTCAATGGACCGCGACTACTCTCCAGCACGAGCTGAACGCGTCGCTTCGGGACGCGGCGGACTATGCCGCCCCGGGCGGGACGCTCACAGCGGGCCGCGCCCCGGTTACGGGCGGGCTCCTTGTCAGCGACAGGGCGACGTACACGCCGTTTGCGGGATCGGCTGCCTTCGACGACCTACTCGGGGGCGGATCCGGTGGCACGGTTACGAGCGGCTCCTCGGGCAGGCCTCCACAGTTCTACACGAGCGGCGGTCGCGGAGATCGAGACCGGGATCGGGACCGGGATCGGAACCGCGGACGGGAACGCGGGCGCGACCGGCACCGTGATCGCGACAAGAGGCGCGACCGTCCCAACCCGTACGCGACGCCCGAGCCTTCGACCTGGGTCCTGCTCGGATCCGGGCTTCTGTTGATGGGCGCGTACGTTGGTTTGCAGCGGCGCAACGCCTGGAATTTCTAGTAGTCCCGGCTATCCAAGGACTGGATAACCCCTCGGGCCCGCCCTACGGCGGGCCCGATTCTTTTGGGGACGGCTGTCCTCCTCCTCCCGTTGGCACAGGGCGTGCTTTATGGCCTCGTTTGACCCTTGTCGGGGAGGAGCCGACTCAATGAGCACGGGAACTCTGTTTTTCGTCCTACGCGAAGGATCGACGCGCGAGGAGCAGTGGAGCTGGGAGGAGATCGAGAATCTCTGTCGCTCCGGAGACCTCACGCGACGCGCTAGGATCTTTCTGCCGGAAGAGAACCGCTGGGCCGAGCTAGGCGAGACGCGTCTCGCGGCAATCGCCGCCGGGTCCAAGCCCGCGGCGGCGGCCCCGGAAGACGACGCGGCGTCGGAAGCGCAGAAGAAGCTCGAGGCCGAGTACCAGGCCGCGCTCGAGCAAGCCGAAGCCGCCCCGGACGACCTCGAAGCGCGTCTCGACGCCGGCGTCATCGCGGCCCAGCTGGGAAACCGCGAGGAGGCGAAGAACCACTTCCAGTTCGTCCTCCACCGGTACCCCTATCACGCCCGCGCGGCCCAGGAAGTCAAGCGCCGCTTCTCGAAAGTGGAGCTGCGGACGTTTCGCTACCTCGACCGGCCCGCGCCCATCTGGGAGGACCTCGGCGAGCTGGCGACGATGCCGCTGGCGCGCGGGCCGATGTACGTCATCGTGCCCGCGGCCGTGATCGCGGGGCTTTCGTTCGTGCGCTTCGGGGGGATACTCGCCTCCGCGCTCGTGTTCTTATGGATGTTCCAGGTGATGGAGTACACGGCGCGCGGCGCGAACAAGCCCCCGGAATGGGACCGCTCCTTCGCGGATCCCTGGCGCAAGCTGGTGCGGCCAGCGCTGCTCATGGCGGTCGTCGCGCTACAGCTCGGCGTGATCGTCTTCGCGGCGGCCAAGGGCGTCATGCTGATCGAGGGCGTCAAGGACATCACGCTGTGGCGTTACATCGCGGGCAGCCCCATCTTCGTGGTCGCCGCGTCGATCGTGCTCGCGCTGTATCTCCCCGCCGCGTTCGTGTCGATCGGCGGCTTCGCGGGACCGCCCACGAAGACCCTGGATCCGCGCCGGATCGTCAAGATGATCATTCGCATGGAGCACGAGTACATCTACACGGTGGTGATCGTGGCTGTGATCGGCATCGCGACCGCGATCGTTTGCGGGATCACAGGGATGGTTCCGGTGTTCGGGAATCTGGCGCGCGGCGCGGTGCTCGCGTACGCTACGCCGGCGGTGGGCTTGGTGCTGGGACGTCTGCTGGGCCGCGTCGGCCACGTGATCGCGTAATAGTCGGCTCGCAACGAGGGTTCCCGAAGCGAACTTCCGCAGGGCGCCATGAATTCCAATCAGACGCGAGCGAGGACTCGAGAGCGGAGGGAAGCCCTCGTTGCGAGCCCGATGCTCCTATTTTACCGCGGCCAAGAGCTCGCGCGCCGTGAACACCGCTTCCAACGGGTAGCCTTCCTTCTTGAGCGCTTCGCGACCGCCTTCCTCGCGGTCGACCACGGCCAGGACCTTGCGCACGTCGCAGCCGATCGCCTTCACCGCGGCAATCGCTTGCAGCGACGAGCCGCCCGTCGTCACGACGTCTTCGACGACGACCACGCGCTCGCCTTTCGCGAGTGAGCCTTCGATCAGCGACTGCGTTCCGTGTCCTTTCGCTTCCTTGCGAACGATGAAGCCCTTGAGCGGCAGATCTTCGAGACCCGCGAGCGCGATCATCGCCCCCACGATGGGGTCGGCGCCCAGCGTCAAGCCACCGACCGCGTCGGGCACGTCGTCGGCGATCATGGCGAGAAACGTGCGGCCCACGAGGTACGCGCCGCGCGCGTCCAACGTCGTCATCTTGCCGTTGATGTAGTAGTTGCTCTTGCGCCCAGACGCGAGCGTGAACTCACCGGTGCGAAACGAATGCGCGAGCAGATGCTGCAACAGCTCGTCTCGAAGCGTCATGGTCTTCTCCCGAAGTGGTGATGGATGCGAATGCGATGGGCGGATGCGCCGTAAGTCGCGCGAGAATAGGCCGTCGCGGCCGTTGCGGTCAAGGGAATCCCTTGCGAGCGTGGAGGGCATGAGCTATGTAATGACGCGATGGCGAGCATCCCCGATCGGTTCGAACGCGCGCTCGACGCAACCGACCGCATGTTGGCGGTGGGCCGGCGCGTTCCGCTGTTCCTTTTCCTCGCCGCACTCGCCCTCAAGGTCGGCTACGTCGTTCAAACCGCCGATGCGCTGCACGTCAAGGTTCCCATCATGGACGCGCGTTACTACGACGTCATGGCGCAGGACGTTGCGCGCGGACACCTGGTGCGCGACGAAGCCTACTTCATGGGCCCGCTATACCCGTACTTTCTCGCTCTGGTCTACTCCACAGTGGGACGCGACTTCACGTGGGTGCGCGTGTTGCAGGCGGCGGGCGGTGCGCTCACGGTCGCACTCACGTTCCTGATCGGCCGGCGCGTGTTCCGCCCCTCGGCCGCCCTGGCGGGTGCCGTGCTCCTCGCGTTACACGGCGCCATGACGTTCTACGAGACCGAGCTCCTGATGGAGTGGATGGGCGCGCTCCTCAACGCCGCCGCGCTGCTGCTCCTGGTGCGCGCACCGGGTTCCTCGACGCGCACGTACGCGGGGGCGGGGGCGGTGCTGGGCCTGTCGGCGCTCGCCCGCGCCAGCATTCTCGTGTTCGCGATCTTCGCGCTGGTCTGGATCCTTCGCGTCGAGCGCGACCGCAGGCGCGTGCGCAACGCGCTCGCGTTCGCCCTCGCGTTGGCGGCCGTACTCGCCCCCGCGCTCGCGCACAACCTGGCGGTCAGCCGCGACTTCGTTCCGGTGACGTCCAACGCCGGCATCAACTTCTTCATCGGCAACAGCCGCGCCGCCAACGGGACCTTCGTACCGATTCGCGGCGTGGACGAGATCGACGACGTAACCACGAGCGAGTACGTCGAGCGCGCCACCGGCCGCGCGGCCACCCCGAGCGAGGTCTCGCACTATTGGTTCGAGCGCGCCATGAAGGATGTTCGCTCCGATCCCGCACGCGCCCTCCGATTGATGGCGCGCAAGGTGGCGCTCTTCTTCAACGGCTACGAGATACCCCAGATCGAGAGCTTCGACGTCCACGTCGCGGAGTCGCCGTGGCTGCGCGTGCTGTTCGTGAGGACGTGGTTCGTGGTTGCGCTCGGGATACTGGGGATGATCCTGGCCGCGCGGACCTGGCGAAGCCATGGACTGCTGAGCGGCTACGTGCTCGCGTACGGGGCGTCGATCGCCCTGTTCTTCGTGACCGGGCGCTACCGCTCGCAAGTGGTTCCGGTCCTGTGCCTGTTCGCGGGCTTTGCGCTGGTCTCGTTGCCGGCGCTCGCGCGCCGGCCGCGCGCCGCCGCGGCTTCGGCATTCGGCCTGGTGCTCCTGCTGCTTGTCACCAATCCTTCTATCTTTCGTCTCGACGACAGCATGGTGATGTATCGCGAGTACGTGCACCGCGGGCGGCGCTTGAGCGAGCTGCGCAGCTACGCGCCTGCGCTGCGCGAGATCGACCGCGCGATCGCGATCTATTCCAAGCAAGCGGAGGGCTACGTCCAGCGCGCGGTCGTGCACAAGGAGAACGGCGACGACTTCAAGGCCATCGAGGACTACCACCGGGCGCTCGAGCTCGATCCCGCAGCACCGGCGGTCCACTATGACCTCGCGCAGGCGCTACGGCGCGTGAATCTACCCGGCGAAGCGATTCGCGAATACCAGCTCGCGGTCCGCTACGATCCCGGCATGGTGCAGGCGTACAACAACATGGGGGTGACGCTTCGCGAAATGGGGCGCTTCGAGGAGGCGGTGGGCGCGTTTCGCAAGGTGACGGAGATCGCGCCCAACTATGCCAAGGCCTACAACAACCTGGGCGCGTGTTACGCCGAGATGGGACGAACCCAGGACGCCATCGCGGTGTTCGAGGAGACGACGCGCAGGTTCCCGGACTACGCGAACGGGTTCAAGAACCTCGCCATGGCCTACGCCTCGCAGAAGCGGGTGCGGCCGGCGCTGGCGGCGATGCGCCGGTACGCGGCGCTCGAGCCCGCCGACGCCGAGGCGAAGGAGATCGTTCGCAAGTTGGAGATCGCGGCGGCCGCCGACAGCGCCGCCGTGGACTAGCGCAGGTCGACCGCGAGACCGAGCGAGACGCCGAGCAGCACGGGGTCCACGGCTTCGGTGGCGGTGAACACCCACAACAAATCGCCGTAGCCCGCGGCGGTGTCGAAGTAGTGCACGGTACAATTCGCTTCCAGCGCCCATCCGGTGCCGATGCGTCGCATCAGGCCGAGGCTGCCGTTGCCGCCGAAGTAGGTGTCGCTTATGTCGTCGGATGTGAAGTCGGCGACGAAGGCCACGCTCACCGAATAGACGCCCACCCCCAGCGACGTCGTCAGCGTGTAGGAACTCTTGCCCAGGGGAATCCCGTACGCCAGCCCGAGGCTGAAGTAGAACATCCGCATCTCCGACTCCACGTTCGTGTAGCCGGTGATGAAGTCGTCGAGCTCGGGATCGAGGATGTCGCCGAGGTAGATCGCCCCGACGTGTAGATCCAGGAACAGACGCGAATAAATGCGCTCGTTGAAGTAGAGGGTCACGTCCCAGCCGGGACCGTAGTATTGGTATACGCCGTCGTAGGTCTCGACGTAGCCGATACGCGCGCCCAGGCGCTCTTGCGCGGCGAGGTCGTCGAGCGCGCGAGCGGATCGCGCGTGCGCGCACCCCAACACGATGAGCACGAGTAGGGCGACGACGCGCGCGCGCATGGGTCCAATGTATGGGGAAACGTACCGGCGGTAAAGGACGATTCCGTCCTCGACGTTGTCGGCTACTTCAAGAGCGCCATCTTGCGGGTTTCGACGGCGCGTCCGTCGACGGTGAGACGGTAGAAATACACGCCGGACGCGAGCGGGCTCTCGCGGCCGTCGGTGCCGTTCCATGCCACGCGGTGCGCGCCCGCGCTCTCGCGAGCGTCCACCAACGTACGAATGTGGGCACCGCGCGTGTCGAACACATCGACGCGCACGTGGGAATCGCGCGCGAGCTCGTAGGCGATGGTCGTCGCGGGGTTGAAGGGATTGGGTGTGTTGGGAAGCAGGCGCGTGGTCGCCTCCGCCCGCGGATCGGCGGCAGCCCCCCCGCGCGAGCTGGGCACTCGCCGGCCGCGTCCGCTCCCGCCCTCTCCCGAGAGAATCACGTCGCCCGACTCGACGATGTCATCGACGCAGATGTGACCAAACGCCCCGGTCGAGAGATCCGCGATCTCGATGTACACGGACGTGCCGATATGCGGCGTCAGGTTCCAGTAGCGCCTATCCATCTCGTTGCTGTTGCGCCCGGTTTCGCTGAAGAGCACTTCGCTGGTCTGCGCGTCGACCAGAGCCACGTAGCATAGGCTCGGGTAATCCCCGCCGCCCACCAGGAGGTTCATCGAGTTGCCTTCGATCGAGAAGGGCTGGGAGCGAATGATCCCCGTCTTGCTGTCGCCGAAGAACTGGCCGGGAATACCGTAGCCGAGGGGGCCCGTGTAGTACTCGTACGTGTTGATCCAGCAGTCGCCCTGGAACGTCGGCGTGTAGTTCTCGTTGCGGACGAACGCGTTGTGTCCGAACGTCGGCTGGTAGTACAAACCGTCTCCCGTTCCCGGGACGAAGGTCCAGTCTCCCGCCAGCGCGAGCGGCCGCGGCACCACGGCCTGGTCGTTGAGCCACACCATGGGGGTGAAACGAAACACGTAGCGCTGGGTTCCGTGCGCGTCGTTGTAGACCGCGTGGCGCGAGAACAGTTGCCCGATGTGCGTGTCGGTGATCTGCGGCGCGTGTCCGAAGTCGATGACGCGGCGCGTCGCGATGTCCCAGCCGGAAAGGAGCGAGTCCGAGACCATGTGCGACGTGCCGGCGACGGTCTCTTCGGTGAAGAACATGTGCCACTTGCCGTTCGGCCGCTGCAGGATGAACACCGATTCGAGCACGTGCCAGCTGTCGTGCACGTAGACGGGCCCCATGTCCTCCCAGTCGATCAAGTCGTCGGAGACCGCGCACGACACCGCGCCGCGGTTGGTGTTCGTCTTGGCCGTGTTGAACATGTAGTAGCGGCCGTCGTACCACACCACGTGCGGGTCGCGGCCGTGCGCGAATCCGGTTTCGGTCCATTCCGCCCACACCGGATCGGGATGGTAGACCGGATCCGGCCACTTGAACCAGTCGTACAGATCCGTCGACCAGGCGAGCCCGGCCTGCTGGGAGTTGACGAGGTTCACGCCCGTGTAGTACATGGACCAGCCGGTGGGGAGGGAGATCAGGAACGGCGCCCACATCGCCTTGTTGTCCCAGGTCCCGAGGGTGAGAACGGGCGGCTCGAGGTCCCAATGGACGAAGTCGGTCGTGAGGGCATGGCCGATGTTGACGGCGGGGTTACCGCGCAGGTAGAAGAGGTGATAGACGCCGTCGTCCTCGATCACGCAGTGGTCGAGAACCGGTTGCGGGGCTTCGCTGAAGAACAGCCCCTCGAAGTCGTAGCGCACGAACTCCGCCCTGGCGGGAGCGGGCACGAGGGCGCATGCCGTCGCCAGGGCGGCGGCCGTCGCGAAAAGACAACGCAGAGGATGACGTTCGGTTGCGCGCATGAAACCCGGCACCCGGCGGACGGTTCCGCCGGGCGGGACAGAAACTGTGTCATTCGAACGACTTACGAAGGGGCCGGTTGCCCCGCCATTCTAGCACACTCGCCGGGAAGGGGCAAGTGACGTGAAGTACACCGCCGGCATCGGCAGGGTCTTCGGCATTCCGCTTCGCATCCACGCGACCTTCCCCGTGATCCTGGTCGTCTACGCGGCCGACGCGTGGTGGTCCGGCACCACGGCCGACGCCCTGCGTGCCGTGGCCCTCGTGCTCGCCATCTTCGCCTGCGTGGTGCTCCACGAGCTGGGTCACTGTCTAGTGGCGCGCCGCTACGGCATTCGCTTCCGCGACATCGTCTTGTTTCCGATCGGCGGAGTGGCCAGGGCGGAGTCGCTCCCGGAGCGCCCGCGCCACGAAATTCTGGTCGCGGTCGCGGGGCCGATCGTCAATTTCGTCATCGCCGCCATTCTCTTCACTGGACTTGCCCTCGCGGGGACGCCCCCGCACGGCGAGGGGTTCCTGGTCGATCTCGCGTGGGCCAATCTGGGGCTCGGTGTGTTCAATCTGACTCCGGCGTTTCCCATGGACGGCGGGCGCATCCTGCGGGGAGCGCTGGCCACGCGGCTGTCCTACTTGGACGCGACCCGGCGCGCGCGCGCCGTGGGGCAGCTGCTCGCGCTCGGTTTCGCCACACTCGCCTTCCTCGATTTCACCTTCGCGATGCTGTCGGTGATCGCGGTGCTCATCTTCGTCGGCGGCATGCTCGAAGAGCGGGCCATTCGCGCGCGCG
>JAKEHA010000134.1 GCA_022615275.1 Candidatus Latescibacterota bacterium | reverse complement strand
GGCGAGATGCGGCGCATGTATCGTAACCTGGTCGGTCTGTTCGGGGAGAAGGACCCGGAGAAGATCGCGGACCGCGTCGAGGAACTGATGGACCACTTCGAGACGGCGTACCCGGGCAAGAAAGACCCCGAGCACGTCCAGCGCTTGAAGGGGATGTGCCGCGAATGGGAAGCCGAGTGCCTGTGGGGTTACTTCGGATGGAAGGGCGATTCGGTTCGCCACCTACGGCTGGGTTTCTACACCGGCGACATCTTCCCCGACGAACCGACGCGCGATCGCGACACGCCGCCCATCACCAATCTGCTTCGTGAAGCGAGGCCAGACGTCATCACGCTCGCGCTCGACCCCGAGGCGAGCGGGCCCGACACGCACTACAAGGCGCTGCAGGCCATCACGGAGTCGCTCAAGATCTACGAGAAGGAAACCGGCTTGGCCGAAGTCACCGTGCTCGGCTACCGCAACGTCTGGTATCGCTTCGAGCCCAGCGAGGCGGACCTCTTCGTGCCGGTGTCGCTCAACATGTTCGCGTTGCAGCACAGCGCATTCATGAACACGTTCGCATCCCAGAAGGACGCGTCCTTCCCCAGCTATGAGCACGACGGCCCCTTCTCCGAACTGGCGCAGAAGATCCAGGTCGAGCAGTACCAGACCATCAAGACCTGCCTGGGTCGCGAGTACTTCGATGAGCACCCCAGCCCCTTGATCCGCGCCACGCGCGGCTTCGTGTTCTTGAAGCGAATGAACCTGGAAGAGCTGTACCGGCACTCGCGGGAGATCAAGCGGACGACGGAGCGAGCCTAGTCCGACGTCGTCAGATCCACCGCAGTCACCCCGGTGCCGTCCGGCACCACTCCCCAGTTCGAGGTTTCGATCAGATCGTTCTCGAAGTTGGCGCAGCGAACGAGCAACTGGCGCCGCTGCGGTTTCGGGAATCCGGAGCGCGGGCTCGAGATGCTCTGCGACATGAGCCAGCGCCTCCCGCTGCCGCGTCGGAACTCGATCACCTCGATCGCGTTGACGCCGGGATCGGGCGTGTATCCGCGGTAGATCCAATCCGCGCTTCCGACGTCGTCGACGGCGAGCGACGGCGACGTCGCGTACTGGACCACGGTGCGGTGCGGAGCGACCGTCACGCTGTCTTCGATGTCTTGCCAATCGGAGAAGAGCAGGTAGTATGTGTCGTCGGTCTCGACGACGAAGGGATTCTCCGCCTGACCGCCGGTGGTTTGCCCGCCGGTTCCGGTCGCGAGACGGCGCGTGGCGTCGATGAAACCCCCGCCGCTCCAGGTCGAGAACTCGTCCGCGCTCGCCACCGTCACCACTCCAAAGCCGTTCGTGCTCTTCGCGGTGACGAACATCAGCCAGCGCTCGCTCGCGTCGTCCCACATCACGAAGGGATCGCGGCACTGGTCGTCGAACGCGCCGCCATCGCCCCACGTCGTCCAGGCTTCGTCGCACTCGTAGACGCAGCCGTCGCCGCTCGTTCCCGGGCAGCGATTGATGGGTGCGCGGGTCCACGTGATCAAGTTCGTCGACGTCGCGAGTCCAATGCGCTGGACGGCGTCCGGCCCGTTGCTGCCCGCGACTCCGGTGTAGAACATATAGTAGATACGATCGTGCTCGACGACGTGCGGGGCCCACAGCGCGTCCCCGTCCCACCCGCCCGGCGCCACCGTGAGCGCGACGCCGACATAATCGAGACTCCGGAAGTCGCGCGTGGTGTAGTGCTCGATTTGATTGGGGTGGTAGAGGCTCTCGCTGTGGAAGAAAAGATGATAGACGCCGAAGCGGTCGCGTATCCACGCGTGGTCCGCGATGTCGTCGTCCTCGTCGTCGATGTCGGGGAAGTCTTCGTCGAGCGGATTGCCGTCGCCGTCGTCGTCATCATACTTGGACGCGAGCACGGTCGGCGACGCGTCGGGGTCGCAGCGCGGGGAGTCTCCGGATGGGGAGGACGAATCGTCGCACGCGACGACGAGGACGACCGTGATGAGAAGTAGTAATGCGCGGATCATGCTGCGACCGACGGGAGATCGCCAGCAATCATACCACGAGAGGTTACAGGAGCGGTTCGGGCAAATCGACGCTGGATGTGCGCGCGAGGCGGTCCATTTCTTCGTTGAGGCTCTCATAGTCCGCACGCCCCGAGAGGTCCGCGAAGCGCGCACGCAGGATCTCCTCGGCCTCATCGTCGATCGCAGGTGCCAGCACGGTGATGCGACGGTCGAATGAGAGCTTCATTTGCTGTGCGGCGAAATCGACCAGCAGCGTGGTGCCCGCGATGGGGCCGACCAGCAGCATGAGCAGCACGACGAATCGTTTCTCCCAGCGCACCAGCGCGGTGTCGGTACTCTTGCGCCCGGTCTTGCGGCCGAACAGGCGCGGGAAGGCGGCACCCGCGCCGAAGCGCCCGATGAACGCCCCCACGATGGCGGAGAAGAGAATCGCGAACATCGCAAAGTCAAGGTAGTCGCCGCCGATCGATGCCTGCATGGCCGCGCGGTCCCAAACCAAGCGATAGAAGCGGCCGCCGAAC
Organism: Candidatus Latescibacterota bacterium; assembly: GCA_022615275.1. Lineage (GTDB taxonomy): Bacteria > Krumholzibacteriota > Krumholzibacteriia > WVZY01 > JAKEHA01 > JAKEHA01. The sequence goes on along the minus strand of JAKEHA010000134.1, from coordinate 461 downwards.
TGCGGTCCCAGCTCGACCGCGAGCTTCATCGACGGCTCGATGAGATAGAGCATGACGACGGAGATGATGACTCCGTTGCGCAGGTTCTTCCAATTGTGGGCGGTGGATTCCATGGCTCGCCCGATACTGCATCAATCGTGCCTCCCAAGAGGGAGCGCTGAGGCATCGTGGACCGCTCCGAGGCATCGCGCTCCATGGGCCCTCATTATAGCGGGCGCCGCAACGGGCGCAGTTTGCGAAACCGTCTCCGGAGGCCGCAACCGCCGGGTTCGAATCTTGGCGCGCGGCTCCCGTCGCCATTGACACCACTCGCCCCACCATCGTTATTTGAGCCTGTGATACGGGATTCGGGATGATTCCTCTCCTATGCGCGTTCCCTCCATAGTCGGCGCCATCGGCGCCATTGTTTTGGCTGTCGCGCTGGGATGCGGGCCGAAGATAGAGACGGTCGCGAACGGCGG
>JAKEHA010000133.1 GCA_022615275.1 Candidatus Latescibacterota bacterium | reverse complement strand
TGGCGGCGGATGTTGCCGTGGTAGCGCTCCTTCCAGGCCCAGGCCCGCTCCAGGAACCGGTCGCGGCCGAGGTCCTGGCGGGTGAGCCCCTGCTCGGCGAGCTCGCGCTCGACCATGAGCTGGGTGGCGATCCCGGCGTGGTCGGTGCCCGGTATCCAGAGCGTGTTGTACCCGCGCATGTGCTTCCAACGAATGAGATGGTCCTGGACGGTGTCGCCCAGGACGTGTCCGACGTGGAGGACGCCGGTGACGTTGGGGGGCGGCAGCGTGATGACGAAGTTCGGGTTCGACGACGCGTCGTCGGCGCGAAACACGCCGCGGGCATCCCACTCGCGGTTCCAGCGCTCTCGCGCAGCGGCCGGGTCGAAGTGCTTTTCCATGCGTTGAAATGCGGTCGTCAAGAGGCGTGAAGCCTTTGGAGGACGAGAAGATAGCACCGAATCCCGGGGCGGTCAACGGTCGCTCGCCCGGACCTCGGGTCGGTTCTTTCCCGGGCGACCTAGGGCGCCTCTGCGGCCACCAGCGCGATCCAGCGACAATCCCGGCTCACGGCGACGCGCGTGATGCCCGCCACACCGTAGGTGCCCAGGTCAGCGATCTCGAGCCAGTCCGGGCTGTCGAAGGGGCGAGCGCGATAAAGCATCGTGCCTTCGGCCATGACCAGCGTGTCGTCGATCCAGGCCGCGTCCTGCGCGCTCCCGACCGCCTCGACCAGCCACTTCGCGGGTCCCGTATCCGGGCTCCAGCGGTGGAACGCGTAGGTCGCGGGGTCGCTTTGCGGCTCGCGAATGAGGAAGCTCAAGGATCCGTCCCGCGGGATGCGCAGCAGCGAGCGGCCGATGTCGCCCTCTACCAGCGTCTCGCGCTCGTTCTCGACGTCGACGACGCGCAGGGTGTGCGGCTCGCCCACCACGAACAGAGCGACCGTCGACTTGTCGAGCCAGGCAAAGTACCCCACCGAATCGGTCGCCGCCAGCACGAGCCGCGGATCCGTCCCGTCGGCGTCGAAACGCCACAAGCGCTGGGCACCGTCCGATTCGACGCGAACCGCGCAGAAGCCATCGCGTCCGTCGGTGAACGGTGTCGGCGAATACTCGCTCTCGGGCGTTTCGGTCAGTCGAACGGACTTCTTCGAGGAGCGGTCGTACCGATAGACATCGGTCCCGTTCGAGTCGCCCCGTGAGTACAAGAATCCGCGGCCGTCGCGCAAAAAGCACGGCTGGTTGTCATAGCCCTGGCGGCGAACCACGGGTTCGGGGCGCCCCACCTCGATCTCGCCCTTGGAGACGCGCAACTCGGCGAGCCAAATGTCCGTCGAAGGCGCCTGCGCGAGCGCCGGGGCCGTCGAGAGGCCGAAGCCAGTGAGCGCTATTGCACGCCATAACCATCTAGTTCGTTGGCACATACCGTGCATCCTTCGAGTCGTTTGTTAATTTTCTGCGGGCGGTTTGACCGGCCACCAGGGGGTCATTATAATTGAGCCCTCGCGCGCGCGCTACGGCGCTGACGCCCCCGGCCGAGGCGTCCCGCCCCTACGGCTTTACCGAGGAATCCCCTTCGATCGAGGTACACACGTGAGCATCCGTCGTTCGATTCTCTGGCTCCCGCTCTTCGCCGCGTTCGTTCATTCACCGGCAGGCGCGCAGTACCAGTTGGAGAACGCCTTCCCCAACTTGACGTTCGATTTTGCGGTCGACATCCAGGCCTTCCCCTATCAGAGTTTCGAGAGCCATAACCGCCTCTACGCCGTCCAAAAAGCAGGCGTGATCTACCTGTTCCCCGAGGACGTCCAGGTCACACCCGCACAACGCACGGTGTTTCTCGACATCACGACGGAGGTCGAGGCCGGCAGCGAGGCCGGCTTGCTGGGGCTCGCGTTTCACCCCAACTACGTGGTCAATCGGTTCTTCTTCGTCTACTACGTGACGCCGTTTCCGTACCGTGGTATTGTCGCGCGCTACCAGGCCACCGCCGATTTCACCGCCGCGGATCCGTCGAGCAAGCACATCCTGCTCGACATCCCCAAGGACAACCTGAACCACAACGGCGGCCAGATCGCGTTCGGACCCGGCAGCCTGCTCTACGTCGCCATGGGCGACGACGTGCACTCCCCGAACGGCCAGGACCTCGACGATCTGTTCGGGTCCATCCTGCGCATCGCGCCCAACCTGAGCCCCGGCTTCCCCACCCCCGCCTACGCCATTCCGAACGGCAATCCGTTCCAGGGCAATAGCAGCGGGTTCCGCGAGGAAATCTACGCGTACGGGTTCCGCAACCCGTGGCGATTCTCCATCGATCCGGCCACCGGCAATCTGTGGGTCGCGGACGTCGGCGAGAACACCTACGAAGAGATCGACATCGTCGAAAGCGGTCACAACTACGGCTGGCCGCTGATGGAAGGGCCGGATTGCTTCCAGCCCGTCCCGTGCGACACCGCGGGCAAGAGCCTCTCGCTCCCGATCGAGTTCTACGACCACTCCGAAGGCAGTGCCGTGATCGGCGGCCACGTGTACCACGGTACGCGCTTGCCGGAACTCGAAGGTCTCTACGTCTTCGCCGACTTCGGGGGCGCGGTGTGGACGTTGGATTACGACGGCGTCAATCCGCCCGTGCGCGAAGACCTCGCGACCAGCGCGTCGCTCCTGCTGACGATCGGGGTCGGCAGTCCGCCCAAGCGCGATCTGTATCTCTCCTCGGCCGACGGCTCGATCTACCGTGTGTCGCGCGTCGTGACGAACGCGGACCGCGCCCCGGATGCGAACGAAAGCCGGCTGCTCGGCAACTTCCCCAACCCGTTCAACCCCGCGACTACCATCCGCTACCAGCTGGCCCAGCCGAGCCGCGTGGCCATCGAGATCGTGTCGGTCAAGGGCGCGCGCATGAGAATGCTGGAACAGGGAGCGCGCGACGCCGGTATACACGGTGCCCCGTGGCGCGGCGAGACGGACGCGGGGGGACGGGCCGCGAGCGGCGTGTACTTCTACCGGCTGCTCGTCGACGGTGTCGTGCGGGATTCCGCGCGCATGGTCCTCGTGCAATAACGCGCGCGCGCATGCCCCGTTGGGGTTGACAATCGCGGCACCAGCCACGAATCTTTAGGCTCCGAACCGCCGCCCCCGCCGGACCACCCCTATGAGAGGCATCCACGGTATGAACCAGTCGCGCAGCTTCTTTGTCGGAATCGCGGCGCTCGGACTCCTGCTATTCGCACACGACGCCTGGGCCGTGCGCTATGCACAGCGCCCGCTGCTTTGGAACCGCGCCGCAGTGTCGGGTTACGGCGGCGTCGGCTATCCGCTCGGCGTCTTTGCGAGCGACGAAGTCCCCGGCGACGGTAATCATGCGGACAACTGGCCGTACGATTACGCGGTCGAGGTGGAGTACTTCGCCGGTCGCACGTGGTCGATGGGGTTTTCGGCCGCGTGGACGACCTACCTGGACAACGACGACCCCAGCCTCGAGACCAATCTCAACACGTACTCGGGCTTCTTCCGGGTCGTGGTGCCCAGCGGTACCGCCATTCGGCCCTACTTTCGCGCAGGCATGGGAGGCATGCAGGTGGAGTTCGAGCGGGACGGCGAGTTCCGCGTGGACGCCGAGTATGCGTTCTCGTTCCAGGCCGGAGTCGGACTGCTCTGGCTGCCGGCGCGCTGGCTCGGCTTCAACGCGCAGGCGCTTTACTACTACGGCTCGACGGAGGACGCGTACATCGCCGAGGACGCATCGATCGTGGGGTTCGACACGCAGTACGTGGCGTTGTCGGCCGGCTTGAGTCTCTTCTTCCCTTGATCGAAATCGGCTCGTCTCACGTCCCCGCGGCGATGGCCGCGAGCCCGGCGAACATGGCGAGCTTGAGCAGCCGGCTCACGCGCGCGAAGCCGCGTGAATCCCGCGCCTTGGTCGCCGTGACCGCGCCCGCGACGAGGGCGGGCACCACCAACCCCAGCATGATCCACGCGTACGCGGGCCGGTAGATGCCGAGCACCGCCGGCAACGGTAACGCGATCGCGACCAGCATCATCGCGGTCGACGCGACGCGCGCCGCGACATGACGCCCCGCGATCACGGCCAGCGTGCGCGCACCCGCGGCGCGATCGCCCTCCACGTCTTCGGCGCCCTTGACCAACTCGCGGCACAGCACGAACGCGAACGCGATCGCCATGGGGAGCAACGCGAGCGCGGGCTCTCCCGCCGCCGTCGCTCCACCCAGGAGCGCGCTGGCCGCGATGGCGGCCACGGCGAGGTTTCCCGCCGGCCACACCCGCTTGAGCCAGCGAGCGTAGAGGAACAGCGACGCCTGCCACGCCAGTACGATCACCGCCAGCACCAGCGGCAACTTCCACAAGGCCAGGACGACCACCGCGAGCGAGACGATCCCGTACCACGCGAGTGCGTCGCGGATCGCGAGGCGTTGGGACGGAATCGGACGGCGGGGTTTGTTGATGCGATCGATGTCGGCGTCGAACACGTCGTTGGCGACGTTGCCGCCGCCGGTCGCGAGCGCGCACAGGAGCGCGAGCGAGAGCACGCCGTCGACGCCACGCCCGCCCGCGGCGTGGTAGCCGGTGACGACCGCGAAGGCCGCCGCGAGCATGTTGTGCGGCCGGAGAACCTCGAGGTACGAAACCACGCCTGCGAACATCCCGGACACTCTACGGGATGTCCCAGCGAATCTCCAGACGGAAGGCGTCGGTGACGGGATCGCTGCCGGCGACGTTGCCTCGGTTCTTCGCGGACGCGTGCGCGTACGTGAACGCCGCCCACGAATCGCCGCGGAACTCGTAGCGCGCACCGACGTCGAACCCGATGGTCTCGTCGACGATGCCGGAGGGAAAGGGCGGGTCCTTGTCGTCGCCGAGCTCGAAGCCACGCACATCGCGCCCCTCGCCGATGCGCGTGCCGAACGCCCCCGCGCTGACCGCCAGGTTGGCGCGCGGAAACACCTCGGCGTCGATGCGCCAGGTGTCCGCATCCGGCGCGGGGATTCCGCCCAGGAGCACGTCGCCCCCGGTGAGATCGCCCGCACCGCTCACGTACAGCGAGAGCGAATCGACGTGCGAATACGTGTAGATGTCGACCTTCCGGTAGTGCCCGCGAATCGCGAGACCCAGCGGCCGGTCCGGCACCCAGCGAAATCCGGCGTCGAACCCGAGTTTGTCGGGATACCCGGCGTCGCGCTCGAATTGGAAGTCGTCGACGAGGAGGCTCCCGTAGATCGTGACTCCGTCGATGACGTTCGTCTTCGCATCCAGCGACCACAGAATGTTGTCGTCGTTGTCGCGTTCGTTGAACTGGTTGGCGTAGAGCCACGCGAGCGGCAAGAGATACAGCATGTCGAGTCCGCGGCTGTTGTAGATCACGGTCTCGCTCAAGCCGACCACGGTTCGTCCCAGCGTCGCTTCCAGTCGGTGCCCCACCATCCACCGTTCCGGGTCGCCGAAGAGCTGCCCCTGGAAGGCATCGAGTCGGAAGCTCCCGAAGCGGAGGCGGCCGCCGATCTGGTCGATGCTGTGGCGCAGTCCCGGTGTCAGCAGCCCACCACCGATCGTGCCGGGGCCCCAATCGACGTAGTCGCGGCCCACGGTCAGGTCGACGTGCTGCCAGGTCGCGAGCACGTACGAGCGATCGAACAGCG
>JAKEHA010000132.1 GCA_022615275.1 Candidatus Latescibacterota bacterium | reverse complement strand
GTCGGCGAAGGGGGTCGACGCGACCGGGCCGCCCAGCGCCAGCGACCAGCGCTTGCGCCCCGTGTCGTCGGCGAGCGCGTACAGCTTCCCGTCGCGCGACGGCACGAAGAAGGTGCCGTTGGCGTGCGCGATACCGCCGCGCACCTGGCCGCGCGTCGCGAACTTCCACAGCACGCGCCCCGTCTCGAACGAGAGCGCGTAGACGTTGCCGCGCGACGTTCCCACCGCGATGCGTTCTCCGGTCGCGGCCGGGGTGCTGACGATGCGTTCTTTTAGCGCGCGCTTCCACGTCACGCGACCGTCACCGCCTGCCAGCCGGTACACGTTGCCGCCGTAGTCGGCGACCACCACGGCGTCGCCGCGCACCCGCGGGGACGCGCCCACGCCGCCCACCGCGGCGTGCGACCACATCTGCTCCCCGCTCTCGCGGTCGACTGCGTACACGCGCCCGTCGCGCGATCCGAATACGACTCCGTCGCCCACGAGCGACGGCGACGAGGTCACCGGCTGCGAGTACGACTTGTCCCACGCCAGCGCGAAGCGCGTCTGCTTCGATTTCTCGCGTGCCGGTTCGGTGGCCGCGGCGACTTCCGTCGTCGCCTCCGAGACCGACGTCTCGCGCGTCATCACCGGCGTGGGTCTCTCCTGCGTCGCGCGTGCCGACTCGCTCGCATCGTCCGGAAGCGGCGGTCGCGCGAAATCGACTCGCGTTGCCACCAGGCCCACGCCCACCGCACCGCCCACCACCAAGAGCGCCGCGACCGCGCCCCGGGTCCAGGCACCCGGTGACGGGCGCGCGGGCCGCATCGGTCCGGCCTCGCGGATCGCTTTTCTCGCGTCGAAGCGCACGCACACGAGCGTGCGGGTGATGCGGTCGCTCGAGAGCGAACCCGCCCCCGCCGCGCGCGCGTCGAGCGCGTCCAGCGCCGCCGCCACGTCGCCGGCGACTCCTCCCAGCAGCAACTCGAGCTCCGCGCCGTCCTTCGACCGCGCGATCCGGTACAGAACCAGTGCGTCCGGGAGCGTTTGCGCGAACAGGTCGTGCTGCGCGCGCGTGGTCTCGATCGCCACCTCGTCGACGTCGAGCGGGTGCGGTCCGCGCGCCGACTCGTGCACGGGCACGAAGACGCCGTTGACGCGCACGCGCGCATTCGCGTCGCGCGCGCACAGCAGATACAACGCATCGGCTTCCTCGACCAGCAGGTAGATGCCCAGCCCGCGCAAATCGTCGACGCGGGTGTCGATCTGTACCGAGAGCTCGTCGAGGGCGCGAACGGTGCGGCGAAGGTACGCGAGTGCCCGCTCGGGACGGGAAGCCGATTGGTAGCGCGCGACGGCGTCGCGGAAGGCGGCCGAGAGAAAACCGTGCCGCCCGTCGTCCGCGCGCGCGGAAACATCCTGCACGAGCACGTGGAGACTGCGATCGCGGCTCGCGCGCTCGGAATAAACGAGGTCGGCGACGGCCCGCTCGCTCGGTACGATGACGATGGTTTCGTTCATGGCCCGCGGCGGCGCACGGACGCCGCCCACCAGCCCGAGCCTAGGCGGGCGCGTTTCGCAGTGTCAAAGGATTGTTTGGAAGGTGCGTTAGCGACGCGGCGGACGCCCGGACGGCGTCTTGCGGGCGCCGGCCCCGGCCTTGGCCGGTTTCTCGGCCGGCTGCTTCTCGCCCTTGCGGAAGATCCCCAACAGACCGCCCACCACCGACTTGGCGTCGCCGTTGCCGAAGGGCTTCCCGTCCTTACCGCCCCTCATGTACTTCAGGGCGACCGGGTGGTCGGGGTCCCATTTGAGCGCCTCTTCGAAGCATTCCATCGCCGTCTTGGCGAGCCCCGCCTGCATGTACACGAAGCCCAGGTTGGCGTGATAGTCGGCGTTGTAGAACTCCATTTCGAGCGCCTTCTTGCAGACGTCGCGCGCCTCGTGTAATTGCGTGCGCAGCACGCCGAGCGCGAAGCCGTACCAGCTCAAGTAGGCCGGGTTGCTGTCGTCGTACTTGATGGCCGCCTTGAGCAGGACCGCCGCCTTGTCGTATCGGTTCTGCCGCATCGCGGCCCGCGCCTGGTCGTAGGAGAGCTGCGCCGAGCGCTTGTCCGCCTCGCGGCGCTCGGCCGGCGTCCCCGTCTTGCGCTTGAGTTTCTCGTCGAACTCGCGGCGTTTGACGGTGTCGCTCAACACGGCGAAGGCCTCGTTGATCAACTTGAAGTCGACGCCGCCCTTGCCCGCCGCCTCGCCGACCACGTCGGGATGGTGCAGCTTGGCGAGCTTGAAGTACGCCTTCTTGATGGTGTCGTTGTCGGCCGTCGGCCACACCCCCAACACCTCGTAGTAGTCGATGAACTTGACCTGCTCCATGCGTCGCCTTCGAAACCGCGCCGGGCGCGTGGGCTCCCCTACTTCCCGAACTTTCCGCTGGTCACCGCTCGCAGCTCGCTCAATAGGTTGTTCGCGAGCTGGTTATCCGGCTGGACCTTCAGCACATGATCGATCTGCGCCTGCGCCTCGTCGAAGCGGGTATTCTCGTAGTAGAGAAGCGCCAGATTCAAACGGGCCTTGGCGTAGTACGGGTTGATCTTGAGCGCCACCTCGAACTCGTGCACGGCGTCGTCCACCATGCCGCTGTTGCCGTACGCGATCCCCAGGTAGTTGTGCAGATCCGGGTAGTCGGGCTTGAGAACGATCGCCTTCTTGAGCTCGCGGATGGCTTCGTCCATGTTGCCGTTCTGGATCGCCTCGACCGCGAGCTCCTTGCTGATCTGCGCCGAGCTGGGGCGCTCTTCGATCATTTCCTCGAACAGACGTCGGATGTCGTCGTCGTTGCCGTTGCGCAGCGCGACTACCAGCGTGTCGAGGCTTTCGCGATAGAAATTGGGACAGCTGTGCTTGGAGTTGACCGCCTCGCGTATGGCGGCGTCCCTGTCGCCCAACTCGCGCAGCACCTTCGACAAGTAGATGCGCGAACGAAAGAACTTGTTGTTGATGTCGAGCGAGTTGCGGAAGCAGTTGCACGCGTCTTCGAGCCGGTTTTTGCGCACGTAGTACGCGCCCAGCTTGTAGTGAAGGTCCGCGAACATCGGCTTGATGTTGACGGCTGCCTCCATCTCTCGGACCGCGCTGTCCAAGTCGCCGGCCTGGTCGAACTCCTTGGCCAGCGCGACGTGCGCCTCGCACGTGTACAGGTCGAGCGTGGCGCGGTCGATGTCGCCCGCCTGCCCGGCCACGGCCTGGATCTCCTGAAAACGCCCGAGCGCCTTCCGGTACTCCCCCGAGTTGAACAGGTTCAACGCCTTCGAAAACTCGTCTTTTGGAATGAACGCAAACAGTCGCTTGAGAAACATGGGCCTACCCCTGCAGGAACCGCGCGGCGATCTGCATCGCGATGCCGCTGAAAATCGGGACCCGCATGTTGTCGTCCAGTGGCGACGGCATCGCTTCCGCAACCGTCGCGGCGAGCGCGCCGATGACCGCGAGCTCCGGCGACCGCAACAGCGGCCACCCGAGTGCGAGGCAAACGACGAAGCAGGCGATACTGCCCTGCGGGCTCTTGCCCCAGTACAGCGGCTTGCCGAACCGCTTGCCCACGATCGCGGCAGCCGCGTCTCCGAGCACCAGGAACATGAGCGCCGCTATGGCGATCTCGTGGTCGAAGACGACGACGCTCAACAGCGCCGCGATCATGTAGTGCGTCGACCCCAGTAGATGTTCCTCTTCGTGTCGCCGGATGAGCGGTCGAAACAGTTGGAGAAAGAACCGACGGAGCCGATGGTCGCCCAATCGAATGAGATCGACGGCGACCGTTGCAAAAGTAGCAATAATGAGGCCAAGGAGAGCATGGGTAGGATCCAGGAAGTAGACCGCCACGGGCACGACGATCATCCCAAGATGGAACGACTTACGCTGCAGTTCGTGCCGCATCGGCTTGGATTCGAGGTGATCGTGAGAAGGCGCGCTCATGGGACCTCGAATGTAGCCGACCGCACCCGCGACGACACGGGTTTTTCTCACCTCGCGCCTGCGGAGTAGGCAAATCACGCCGGCCCCCCCGGCGCGGGCGTGCAAACTGCACGCGGCTATCGTGGGGAATTCTTCGCGCCCGAGGAACCGAAGTAAAGCGCTTGGTAGACGTTGGCCGACTCCACCACGCGCTTGACGTAACCGCGCGTCTCCCGGTAGTCGATCGACTCGACCGCCGCGATGGCGTCGTCGCCGGAGACGCCGGGCTCGAGCCAGCGCCGCGCCGCTATCGGACCCGCGTTGTACGCGGCCAGCATCCACGCAACGCTACCGTTGCCCGCGCGCAACAAGTCCGAGGCGTACCACGTGCCGATGGCCACGTTGATCTCGGGGTCGTCCAGGCGCTCGTCGACGTCGCTGCCGAGTTCTTTGCGCTTGGCGACGCGCCGCGCGGTGTCGGGCATCAGTTGCATGAGCCCGACCGCGCCCGCGCGCGAGATGGCATCGGTCTCGAAGCGGCTCTCCTCGCGCATGATGGCGTAGATCAAGTGCGGAGGCACTTCGCTCTGCGCGGCCGCGTCGAAGACCATCCCCGGGAACGGGAGCGGGTACATCAGGTAGCGAAAATCGTCCGCGTGCTCGCGCCGCTTCTCCCACGGCAAGCCCACGCGCGCGCGATCGAACGCGCGCACGCTCCGCCACGGCATGGCGTACTCCTCGTAGGTCTTCGCGAGCGCCAGCGCCAGTTCGGGAGAAATCCCCGGCTGGCGGCGCACCACCTCGAGCTCGCGCTCGGCCCAGTCCCGGAAGCCGACCTCGAGGAACCAGCGCCCGCGCTCGAGCGCGTCGCGCGTGGCCCCGTCGTCGCCGGCGCCGCCCTTGTCACCGGCCGCTTGCACCACGCGCCGGTAGGCGCGATCGCGCTCGGCGGCCGTGTTCTCGAGCCACGCCGACAGCGAGCCGGCGCCGTCGCTCACCGCGGTTCCCATGGCGTCGCGCAGCGGTCCGCGCGCGCCCGGCTCCAGGTCGGGCGCTACGTAGAACGAATACGGGTTGACGCGCCGCAACTCGTCCAAGAGCAGCGACGCGTTCTCGTCCGAGCGCGAGGATTCGTGCAAGCGTGAGAGATAGAACAGCGCCGCTTCGTCGGTCCGGCGCGAGCGCGCGAGCCACTGCTCGAAGATGGCGGCGGCTTCGTCGACCGAACCGTCTTTCTGCAGCGCGTTCGCGCGCCGGATCGCCGCCGCCCAGCCGTGGAAGGTCGACGGATACGACCGTCGCAGCTGGTCCAGCAGACGCTCGCTCTGCGCCCTCTGGCCGGCTTGCTCGCGCAAGGACGCGGCCGCGTAAAGCGCGTCGGGGGCGATGGCGTCGTTCGGGTAGGCGATCACGAAGCGCTCATAGATGATCGCGGAGTCCACTTTTCGGCCCGCCGCGCGCAGGGCGCGCGCGAGCAGGATCATCGAGCGCCGCTTGAATTCGTCGCTCGAGTACGACGGCCGCGCGAGCTGGATTGCGCGCGCGGGGTCGCCGCTCGCGTAGTGACACTCGCCCCACAGGAGTCGGCGGTGCTCGGCGTCGGCGGTGGAGAGCGAGCGTCCGTCGAGAGCGCGCAGAACGCGGCGTGCGTCGTCGGGACGTCCGCGCGCGGAGAACACTTCGGCACACGCGAGCAGCAATCGGGTCGATATGCCCGAGAAACTTCCCGAAGCGCGTGTCACCTCGAGCGCGCACGCCTCCGCTTCCGGGAACGAGCGATAGTCTTCGGTCAGCACCAGCGCCGCGGCCGATGCCTGGGCGACGTCATCCGCTTCTAGCGCCACCTCGTGGCGCAGCGCGAGCAGCCGTCGTCGTTCGGGACCGTCGTCGGCGTGGGCGATGCCGTCTTCGAGCGATGCGAGCGCTTCCCGCGGGCGGCCGAGCGCGCGCAGCACGCCGACGCGCGCTTCGTCGATCAGGCTCACCAGCGCCTCCGGCGTCGACGACGTGCGTGCTCTTTCCAACGCGGCCGCAGCACCCGCCGCGTCACCGTTCTTTGCGAGCGCGCGCGCGCGCACGAACTCCCAGTAGGCGTTGAGCGGATCGTCCGCGGATACGGAGGCCGCGTCCAGCAGGGCCAGCGCGCGTTCGACGCGACCCGCGTCGAGGTTCAAGCGCGCACGCTGCAGATAGTAACGGATCGCGGCGCGATCGCTCGTGGGCACGGCATCGCGCGCGCGCAGGCTATCCGCCTGCGCGTGACGGCCGAGCTCGGTCAAGAGGCGAACGGCGAGGGCGGCGTCCGCGTCGGTGCGCGCGGAGCCGGCGGCGCGAAGCGCCTCCCAGGCCAAGCGGGGCTCGCCGTGACTGGCGAGCAGAGCCGCCCGCTGCGACGGCTCCAATCCGTTGTCGGACGAATCCGATCGTGCGGCGCCGACGAAAACGCACGCGACCGTGCCGGTCAAAATGACCCAACGACGTAGCATGGATCAATTATAGGGCGCGCCGGAGAACTCCGGCAACCGGCGCGAAGCGGTGTGAGCGGGTCATGACCAGAAACAAGCAAGGAGTGTGCGCGACTTCACAAAGGCGCCGACAAGTCCACTACTCCCATTCGATGGTGCTGGGGGGCTTCGAGCTCACGTCGTAGACGACCCGGTTGACGTGGGGAACGCGGTTGACGATGCGGTTGGAGACGTCGCGCAAGAACTCGGCGGGAAGTTCGGCCCAGTCGGCCGTCATTCCGTCCGTGCTGGTCACCGCGCGCAGCACGATCGGGAACGCGTACGTGCGCGCGTCGCCCATAACACCGACGCTCTTGACCGGCAAGAGCACCGCGAGGGCTTGCCAGACCTTTTCGTACAGGCCGAACTCGCGCAACGCGTCGATGAAGATGGCGTCGGCTTGGCGGAGGATGGCGAGCTTCTCTTCGGTGACTTCGCCCAGCACGCGTACCGCGAGGCCGGGACCCGGGAAGGGATGGCGGCTGAGCTGGTCGCGCGGCAAGCCCAGCTCGGCGCCGACCGCCCGCACTTCGTCCTTGAACAGCAGCGCCAGCGGCTCGACCAACTCGAAGCGCATGTTCTTCGGCAGCCCGCCGACATTGTGGTGCGTCTTGATCGTCACCGACGGACCGCCGGTCGAAAAACTCTCGATGCGGTCCGGGTAGAGCGTGCCCTGCGCGAGAAACTCGAAGGGGCCGCGCTTCGTGCTCACCTCTTCGAAGATCTCGATGAAGAGATTGCCGATGCGCTTGCGCTTCTCCTCCGGGTCCTCCACACCTTCGAGGCGCTCCAGGAAGCGCGCGCGCGCGTCGATCACCTCGAGCGGGGCCGATAGGTGCGAGCCCAGCAGATCGACCACGCCTTCGCGCTCGCCCGCGCGCAAGAGACCGTTGTCGACGAAGACGCAATGGAGCTTCTTTCCGATCGCCTTGTCGATGAGACACGCGACCACCGAGCTGTCCACACCGCCGCTGACCGCGCAGATGACGCGCCGGTCGCCCACGGTGGCGCGAATCTCGTTCACCATCTGTTCCACGATGGCGCCCGTCGACCAGTTGCGTTCGGCCTGGCACACCGAGAAGAGGAAATTCTCGAGAATGGTGTCGCCGAAGGCGGTGTGGTGCACCTCGGGGTGGAACTGGACCGCGTACGCGTTCTTGGGCGGCACGTGGAAGGCCGCCATTTCGCCCTCGGTGGACGTCGCCAGCACCGCCACCGCACCGTCCGCCCCGCGCACGGTGTCGCCGTGGCTCATCCACACCGACTGCTCGGCGGGCGTGTTGCGAAACAACGGATGGTCGGGGTTGGCGCGGATGCGCGTGTGTCCGTACTCGGCCTTGCCGGCGCGCTCGACCGCGAGGCCCAAGTCGCGCGCGACCAGTTGCATGCCATAGCAGATGCCGAGCACCGGGCGCCCCCACGACCAGATGTCGGCGGGGATGGTGGGCGCGCCGGCTTCGAACACGCTGGCCGGTCCGCCGGAGAGAATGACGCCCACGGGGTCGTGCTGGAGGATGCGCTCGCGCGCCGCGTTCCACGGCAGGACTTCCGAGAACACGCCTTTCGCGCGGATGCGGCGCGCGATGAGTTGCGTGAATTGAGAACCGAAGTCGAGTATGACGATTCCGCGCGAGGGCATGGTCACACGTGACGGAAGTGCCGCCTCCCGGTGAACAACATGGCCAAATCGGCGTCGTCGGCGGCCGCGATCACTTCCTGGTCGCGAATCGATCCGCCCGGCTGGACCACGGCCGCGATGCCGACCTTGGCGAGCTCCTGCACGCCGTCGGCGAAGGGAAAGAACGCGTCCGACGCGGCCACCGCGCCTTTGACAACGAGTCCCGCCTTGGCCGCCTTGTGCGCGGCCAGGTGCGACGAATCCACGCGGCTCATTTGCCCGGCGCCGATGCCCACGGTTCCTTCGGGATCGGTAATGACGATCGCGTTCGACTTGACGTGCTTGGCGACGATCCACGCCATGCGCAGCGCCGTCTTCTCGCTCGGCGTGGGGGTTCGCTTCGTCACCGTCTCCGCGCGCTCCCATTCCGAGAAGCCCGCGTCGTCGTCCTGGACGAGGGCGGCGTCCTGCATCCACACCCCCATCAACCCCGCCTTCCCCGCTTCCCAGTGCGACGCGGGAATCATCACGACGCGCACGTTCTTTTTCTTCTCGAGCGCGCTGCGCGCGCTGGTCTCCACGTCGCGCGCGATCACGACCTCGAGGAACAGCTGCCCCATCTCCTCGGCCAGCGCGGGAGTGACGGTTCCGTTGACGGCGACGACACCGCCGAAGGCACTCACGGTGTCGGTCTGCAAGGCTCGCCGCCACGACGCGAGGACGTCGCCCCGCCAGGCGGCGCCGCACGGGTTGTTGTGCTTGATGATGGCCACGCTTCCGGTTCCGAGGTCGCGCACGAGTCCGAACGCGCCCATGATGTCGAGGTAGTTGTTGAACGAGAGCTCTTTGCCCTGGAGCTGCTTCAACGCCACCACCGGTGAATCGGCCACGGTTCGATAGAGAGCGCCGCGCTGGTGCGGATTCTCGCCGTAGCGCACGTCCGTCACCTTGGTCAGTCCGATGGGAAGGCGCTCGGGGAGCCGATCGGCCGCGAGTGCCCCGCGGAACGCGTGCGAGATAGCGGCGTCGTAGGTTGCGGTCAGCGCGAAAGCCTCCGCGGCCAGGCGCGCGCGCGTGACCGGCGAGGTGGTTCCCTGCGCCTTTACTTCGGCGATGACGCCCGCGTACTGCGACGGCTGCGTCAGCACGGTGACGTGGGCGTGGTTCTTGGCGGCCGCGCGAATCAGCGCGATGCCGCCGATGTCGATGTATTCGATCAACTCGTCGGGCGATAAGCCGGACTGGAACTTCTCTTCGAAGGGGTACAAGTTGACGATCACGAAGTCGATGGGATCGGCGGCGTGTTCGTCGAGTGTGCGCACGTGCTCGGGGTTGGCGCGGTCGGCGAGGATGCCGCCGTGGATCTTGGGGTGCAGCGTCTTCACGCGTCCGCCCAGGATCTCGGGGCTCTTCGTGTACTCGGAGATCTCGCGCACCGCGAGTCCCTTCTCCTCGAGGAACGTCTTCGTCCCCGACGAGGCGATGAGCGACAGCCCCGCGTCGCGCAACGCCGCCGCCAAATCGGGAAGACCGGCTTTGTCGGTAACACTGACGAGCGCGGTGCGATTCTTCGTCGAAGGGCTCACAGATACCTCTCCACGCTTCGATTCGGAAACAAGAGATCGTGCGCTTCCTTGTAGCGTGCGATGGTGCGCGTCACCACGTCGGCCGGAAGTTCCGGTCCCGGCGGGTTGTGGTCCCAGCCGCTCGCGTCCAGGAAGTCGCGCACGAACTGTTTGTCGAAGCTCTCCTGCGGGCGGCCGGGCGCGTACGTGCCGGCCGGCCAGAAGCGCGAGGAATCGGGGGTCAGCAGTTCGTCGATCAACTTGATCTCGCCGTCGATCATGCCGAACTCGAACTTGGTGTCGGCCAGGAGAATACCGCGCGTGCGCGCGTAATCACGACCGCGGTGGTAGAGGTCGATGCTGTTCGCGCGCAGCGCCTCGGCCTCCCCGCGCGGCACGATCTCGCACATCTGTTCGAAGGAGATGTTCTCGTCGTGTCCCGAATCGGCCTTGGTGGCGGGCGTGAAGATGGGCTCGGGCAACTCCGCGGACTCGGCGAGGCCGTCGGGCAGCGCGATCCCGCACACGGACCGATTGCGCTGGTATTCCTTCCAGCCCGATCCGCTCAAGTAGCCGCGCACCACGCACTCGACGTCGAAACGCTTCGCCTTGGCGACCAGCATGCTGCGGCCGGCGAGTTCATCCAGGTTGCGAAACGGCCCCGGATACTCGGACACTTCGGCGGTGAGAAAATGCGTGGCGAGCGAGCGCCCGAAGTATTCGTACCAGCCGAGCGTGATCTGTGTGAGCAAGACGCCTTTGCCCGGCAGGCGCGTGGGCAGCACGACGTCGTAGGCGCTCAAGCGATCGGTCGAGACGATCAGCAGGCGATCGCCGAGGTCGAACACGTCGCGCACCTTGCCCGCGCGGTCGGGCTTCAACCCGAGTTCGGTTGTGCTTCCGAGTGCGTTCGTCACGTTCCTAGAACCCGCCTTCCTTCGATTCGGAGCTGTCCGCGTGCGAACAACTCGACGGCGCGCGTGACCGCGCGGTGCTCTGCTTCCAGGATGCGCGCGCCCAACGATTCCACGTCGTCGTCGTCGCGCACCGGTACCGCCGACTGCAGGATGATGGGCCCCCCGTCGACGGACGCGTCGACGAAGTGGACCGAGCACCCCGCGACCTTGACGCCGTATTCCAAGGCTTGTCGCTGCGCGTGCAGTCCTTTGAAACTCGGGAGCAGCGACGGATGGACGTTGATCACGCGGCCGCGGAAACGATCCAGCAACCCGCCCGGGGCGTCTTCGAGTATGCGCATGAAACCCGCGAGCAGGATCAGATCGGCGCGCGCCGACTCGCAGCGCGCCACGATCTCGGACTCCGCGCCCGGCTGGAGCCGGCCTCGCTTCTCGCCCGCGTCCACGAGGTGCCACGCGATTCCGAACCCGGCCGCGATCTCGATCGCGCCCGCCGATCGGTTGTCGGTCATGAGGCAGGCCACTTCGGCCGGAAACGTCTCGTCCTGGCAGCGCTTTGCGAGCGCTCTGAAGTTACTTCCGCGGCCGGAGGCCAGAACCGCCACTCGGCATCGTCCGGAGGTCACAGTCACCTTCCGCTTTGGTTGCGGCGCACTATAGCATTGCGCGCGCGCGCGGCGAAGTGAAAATCGACGGCCCCTCGCAACGCCGCGGACACCCCTATCCGGGGCCGAGAAGGAAGGACACCGCGATGCCGGCCGCCGCGATCGCCAGCGCAACCGCGTTCCGGGGCCGCGCGCACAGCACGAGGACCGCCGCGTAGTACCAGCCCCAGTTCGGCTCGGGTAGCGCGAGCGGTTTCGGCGTCACGCTCCCGGCCAGCACGACGGCGTCGCGCGTAGCACTCGCGGCCCAGCCCAGCGACGCCGCGAGCGCCTCCCCGACCACCGGCAATTCGAACGAGGCCGCAAGCGCCATCCCCTGCAGCGCCGTTATCGGCACCAGGAACACCACCGTCGCCAACGGGCCCACCACGCTGATCCTTCCGAAATGGTGCAGCTGAATCGGTGCGATGAACAGCTCCACCACCAGGCTCACGAAAAACGCGATAGCCGCGCCTTGTGCTCCCCGGATCGCAACGCGTCGCCACGCCGGAATGCGCGGCGAAGGCGTACGCAGCAGCGACGCGGGCAAGCGATCGAGACATACGAGCACCGCGAACGTGGCCACGAACGAGAGCTGCAGCCCGACCGACAGCACCGCGTGCGGCGCGCACAGCACCATCAGCAGCAGCGCCTTCCCGAGCGAATCGAGGGGGCGCGGCGGCCGCACCAGCGCGCGCGCCGCCAGGATCAACAGCGCCATCAGCCACGCCCGCGTCAGCGAATCGACGTTTCCCACCACGCCGACGTAGAGCGAGAGCGCGAGGGCCACCACACCGTCGCGGCGCCGCGGCGTCCATCGCGCCGCCAGCACCGCCAGCGCCGCGATCATGGTGAGGTGCATCCCCGAGAGTGCCAGCAGGTGCGCAATGCCGAGGTCGCGGACCGCTTCGTAAGCCGGACGGTCGAGCATCCCCCGCTCGCCCAGGAGCAAACCGACCGGAAGCGCCGATTCGCCCGCCAGCGCGCGCGAGAGGTTGCAGCGCGCCGCGCGGTGCATCGGCCACAGGACGTTCCGCAAGAGCGGGCAACCGCGCGCGGAACCGATGTCGCGCACGCCCTCGAAGCGCGCCCGCGCCTCGCCCGCCACTCCACGCGACGTGAAAAACGCCGCCGGTGTGCGCGACGTCGTCCCCAAGCGCGCGTCGATCTCGAGCGAATCACCGTAGTGGACGTCGAAGCGGGCGGCCCGCATCCACAGCCGCACCGGTCGACCGTCGATCTCGGTCGCAAACGCGAAGGTGGTGCCGTAGCGTCCGGATTGCGGGAATTCGTCGATCCAGCCGCGCAGCCGAACCGGAGCACCGCTTGCGATTTGCGCCGCGCGCTCGATCGTGCGCCAGTCCGCGTCGACGCGCGCGATCGAGACGCGCCCCGCGGCTGCACACGCGAGCACCAACGCCCCGCACACCCACGCGTGCGGTGCGCGCAGGAGTGCCGCGCGTGCCAGCACGACCACCATAACGACGATGACCAGAGATAACGAACGATAGACGCCGGCGACGACGCCCAAGGAGAAGAGCCACACCACCCCGCACCACCCCCACGCCGGCGCGGCCCCACCGCGCCCAGCATCCTAGCCGCCCGAGTACAGCACCACCTGATTCTTGCCGCGCTGCTTCGCGCGGTACATCGCCTCGTCGGCCTGCACGAATAGCTCGTCGGCCGACTTGGCCGTGTCCGGATACACCGCCACTCCCACGCTGACCGTGATCTCGCGCGGCGCCCCGCGTGCGTCGCGGAAGCCGCGGTGCTGCTGGATCACGCGCCGGAGTCGTTCGGCGGTGTGCACCGCCTCGAACTCGGGTGTGCCCGGCAAGAGTATCACGATCTCTTCGCCGCCGTAGCGAAACGCGAGGTCGACCTTGCGCAGGTTCTTGCGAATGATCTCGGCCACCGCCACCAGCGCTTCGTCGCCCTTCTTGTGCCCCAGCTCGTCGTTGATGCGCTTGAAGTCGTCGAGGTCGAGCACCAGCATGGACAGGGCGCTGCCCGATCGCATCGCGCGTTCGATCTCCACCGGCATCTGGCGGTCGAAGAACTGGCGGTTGTAGACGCCGGTCAGCGCGTCGATCGAGGTCAGGCTCTCGAAGTGATGGTTGAACTCGATGGCCTGGCGAACCACGCCCGACGCCAGGTCGAGGTTCGCGTCCATGGCGTCGTGCGACGAGCCCTCCGGGTAGTTCACGGACAGTGCGCCGACTATGCTTCCGAGCGCGAAGATGGGCGCGACGCCCAGAAAGCTCCAGGTCTCGGGCGAACCAGGCGCCAGGTCGGCGGGGTGGCGTCGCTCCACGATGCGACGCGTTCCCGACTCGATGGCGTGCGCGAGCGCGTCGTGCGCGCGCAGGTCGCCTTCGGGCACGACGTGCACCCGCCGCCCGGGGCCGCCGCCGCCGATCAAGGTGTCTTCGATCAGGTCCAGGCGCGCGGCCGTGAATCCGAGCCAGCGCTCGAGCGATTCGAGCAACGCTTCGAGACGCTCCCACACGGGCGTCGAGCGGTCCGCGATGGTGAACGAGCGGATGATGTCGGGGAGCAGGACGGCGGCCGCCGGAGCCGGAGCCGGAGTCGGAGTCGGCGGGGCGACTGTGCGCGGGCGGTGCGCGGACACCCACGGAATGGGGGCTTCGGCGCGTTCTTCCTCGCCGGACAGGACGATCTCGGGCGCGCGGGGCTCGTCACCCAGATCATCCCATTCGCTGCGCGGAAGAGCGACGCTCAGCTGAAAACGACCCCCACGCTTGCGGTATTCCACCACGACGGTGCCGTCGTCGGCGCGGACCCCCGTCCGCTCGAAGTAGGTGGCCTCGCACAATTCCTCGAGCGCCCGCACCGACTCCCGACGCAGGACCGCGGCATCCCCGCTCCGGAGGGCACGATCGACGTCGCGCCGCAGATCCGGCGAAAGTCGGTGTTGTGGAACGAGGTTGACGAGAAGGTATCGGAAGTCCCTATCGTAGATGCGCATCGCGTCGGTACCTTCTGTGCCGTCGCTGGTTAATTTTCTACCGCATTGAGTTTATCGTATCTCATAAGAGGGTTCCAGGGCTTTCGTACGCCAACTTCGCCCCTTCTGGAGGGTCGGGAAGTTTTGGCTTGCAAGTTGCTCCTGGAAGACCCGATATTGCCCCAAGTCGTTCACCCGACACAGCATTCGACCTCGAGGAGGCTCCGGTGCGTCCGAGAATTCTGATCTACGCCGCCGTCCTGACCTTGTGGGCCCTCGCGGCCGGCTGCGCCTCGACCGGCGATGCCGGCGGTTCCGCCGGGCGCACCGTCTCCCAGCGCAACCTCGACACGCGCCCCGACTACGGTCGCGCTATCGCGGGCTTCAGTTCACGGGTCGCCGCCTCGCGCGCGGTGTATGCGAGCGACGACGTCGCCGGCTTCCTGTCGGCGCGCGACTCGTTGCTCTCCGACGTCAACGATTTCATTCGCGATCACCCGCACGCCGAGCAGGAC
>JAKEHA010000001.1 GCA_022615275.1 Candidatus Latescibacterota bacterium | reverse complement strand
GCTCAACCCCTCGATCGTGGTGATCGGCGGCGGAGTGGCGGGGGGCTTCGACGTCTTGGAAGCGCACGCGCGCCGCACCGTCGCGCGCTACGCCTTCGCTAACGCGGTGCGCGCGGCGCGCATCGAGCGCTCGCGGCTCGGCAACGACGCCGCCTTAGTCGGCGCGGCCATGCTCGCGCGTCTCGAGAACCGCCCCGCAAGGAAGACCCGGTGAGTCGACTCAGAGTTTTCGGAGCGCTCGCGTCCGCCGGGGCTCTCGCGTGTGTGTTCGGCTCGCTCCCCGGGCGCGCGCAGATCATGTCCATCCCTCCCGCCGCCTACTACGACGTCAGCGCCGACCACAGCCAACTCAAGAAAGTCGGCGACGAGACCGTCCTCGAGCTCACCGGAAACGTACGTGTCGTGCACGGCGACGTTACCGTCACCGCCGACCGCGGGTTGAGCTTCACCGCGCAGCGGGTCACCCAGCTCTTCGGGCACGTGCGCGCGCTCCAGCAGACCATGGTCATGACCGGCGAGGAGGGCGAGTACCGCCAGCTCGAAGACCTCGCCATCGTGCGCAAGAACGTGCGCATCGTCGACGAGGGCTGGGAGGTGACGTGCGATGAGGCGCGCTACTCGCGCGTCAACGACGAAGCCTGGCTCCTGGGCCGGGTCGTGGGCAAGGATTCCACCTCGACCATTCGCGCCGACCGCATCCTCTACAAGCGCGGCATCGGGATGGCGGAGGCGTTCGGCAACGTCGAGATCTCCGACGGCGCGCAGGACCTCATCGTACGCGGCAAGCACGGGCTGTTCTTTCGCGAACGCAGCGAGGGAGTGGTCGATCGCGAGCCCGTGCTCGTCTCCGGCCCCGACGACCCCGAGCCCATCACGGTGGTGAGCGACACCATGCGCGTCTTTCCCGACTCGTCGCGTGCCACCGCGTACTACCGCGTCAAGATCGTCAAGGGCGACATGGTGACCCAGTGCGACTCCGCCATGCTCTACGACGACCAGAAGCGCGTCGAGCTGTACGGGAACCCGCTCGCCAAGCAGGACAACGTGGCCATGAAGGGCGATCGGATGGTGGCCCACTACAACGACGAAGAGGTCTATCGGATCGATATCCTGAACGCGGCCTCCATCACCGAGGAGCAGCGCGATTCGCTGGTGGTGGGGCGCGACAGCTGGATCCAGGGCGAGGCCATCACCCTCTACCTGCACGACGGCGGCGTGGACTCGGTGCGCGTGCTGGGCAAGGCGCAGAGTGAATACTACCCCAAGAATCCCGGCAAGGTGGAAGGCAACACCATCCAGGGCGAAGACATGTTCTTTCGCTTCGGCGAGGACGAGATCGACTTCGTCGACGTCAAGGGCGGTGCGTCGGGGACGTACCGCTACATCAACCTCGGGAGCAGCGAGACACCCGACAGCATGCGCGCGGTGTTCGACACCACCCTCACCCACGTCGCGTTTCCCGAGAAGGCGGAGACGGTGAAATACGCGGCCGAGCGCATTCGCTACTACGCGGACAAGCAGGACCTAGTGCTCGACGAGAAGGCGCGCGTCGACTACAAGGACAGCCGGCTGGAAGCGGAGAACATCACCTACCACGCGTCGGTCCAGGTGCTCGACGCCACCGGCTCGCCCACCTTGACCGACGCCGGCCAGGCGATCGTCGGCGAACAAATGGACTACGACATGGAGGGCGAGACCGGTCTCGTGATCGAAGGGTCGACGCAGTACGAGCAGGGGTACTACAGCGGCGAAAACCTGGCCAAGGTGGGCGAGAACGAGATGAAGGTGTGGAACTCGTGGTACACGACGTGCGACCTGAAGCAGCCGCACTATCATTTCGCGGCCAAGCACATGAAGGTGTACCCGGACGACAAGGCCTTCTCGGGGCCGATCTGGCTGCACGTCGGCAAGACGCCCATCTTCGCGCTGCCGTTCATGGCCAACTCGATCGCGCGCGGTCGGCGCTCGGGATTTCTTCGCCCCGACTTCGAGTTCGGCGTCACCAGCGACAAGGGACGCTTCATTAGCGGTGTGGGCTACTACTGGGCCACCAACGACTACACCGATTTCACCTTCACGGGCGACTTCTACGAGGACTCGCGCTGGCGGCTCTTCGTCGGCAACCGCTACGCGCTGCGCTACAAATTCAACGGGTCGGCCGGGTACAACTACGTGCGCGACATCACCGACAACTCGACCGAATGGACCTTCGACGGTTCGCACAATCAGACTTTGGGCGAGCGCTTCACGCTCAACGCCGCCTTGCGCTTCGTGTCGAGCGACGACGCGCCCCAGAGCGTCAATCAGATCGACGACGTCAATCGCTACATCGACCGGTCCATTCGCTCCACGGTATCGCTGCGCAAGAGCTGGCAGACGGTCGGTTTCTCCGCGTCCGCCAGCCGCACGCAGAACTTGAGCATTACCGACCCCACCGCGCTGACGGTCAGCTCGGTGCTGCCCAGCGTGCAGCTCTCGATTCCGGCCTGGAACCTGTACTTCGGAAACGAGAGCAAGGCGGCGGAGGGAACGTGGGAGAACCTGCTCCGGAACACGCGCGTGTCGCCGTCGGTGTCGTTCAATCGCACGGTCAGGGAGAAGCTCTTCGAGAACGACGACGTCTCGCAAGCGCGCGCGGCCGCGAGCCTCTCCAGCCCGCAGAAGATCGGCTTCGTGACCGTCTCGCCGTCCATCTCGGGCGACCTGACCTCGACCGTGATCGATTTCCAGCGCGACGCGCATCAGTACTACCGGACCTCGGGCAGTGTGACCGATACCGTCTTCGTGTCCGCGCTCGACTCGTCGCTGACCGACCACCAGTTCGAGTGGCGCACGGGCGTGGGCGCGAACACGAACATCTACGGGACGTTCTATCCCAATATCGGGCGGCTGCGCGGCCTTCGTCACACCGTGACACCGGCGGTGAACTACTCGTTCACGCCCTCGCAGGACGGGCGGCCGCGCTCGCAGAACGTGTCCCTGGGACTTCGTAACGCGATCGATCTCAAGGTCGCACCCGCGGTGGAGGACACGACGGTGAGCGAGGAGGAAGCGGTCAAGCGCCTCTCGGGTGTGGTGCTGTGGAGCCTGTCGACGTCCTACCGGCCCGACACGCCCCAAGAGCGAGCGTGGAGCAACATCAGCAGCGGGCTGAACTTCGTACTCTTCGGCACCAATTTCTCGATCAATCACAGCGTCGACCCGTACCACTTCGAGGTCCTGTCGACGAGCGCCACCTCGACCATCCGTTTGGGCGGCACGCACCCGTTCGGCAAGTCGTCGAAGGTGGAGGTGAAGGAGCTCAACGTGGCGGCCGCGCGCGACACCACGCGCGCGGAGCGGGAAGAGTTCGCGACGGGCGGGGTGGAGTTTCGCCAGTCCGGCGCGTACGGCGAGCGGCCGGCCGACGAGTTCCAGCTCGAAGAGGGCCGGCAGCCGTGGAACGTCGTGCTCGGATTCACATACTCCAAGGGTGCCTCGGGAGTCGCCAGCTCGACCTTGCGCGTGGGCTGGGACTTCAAGCTCACGGACAACTGGCGCATCGATTACTCAACCATTTACGACATCGAGCGTCGGGAACGCTCCGGGCAGTACATCGGCGTTACGCGCGACCTGCACTGCTGGGAGATCGGCTTCTCGCGCCAGCAACTCGGCGACGAGTGGGAGTATTACTTCCGAATCGCGCTCAAGGCCCACCCCGAGTTGTACGGCGAATCGGGCAATCGCGGCGTCGGGGGCGGTCTCATGGGGCAATTCTAGGGTAGGCCTCACTGGCCCGAAACCAGATATCCCCCGAAACCCGCGTGGGCACGCCACGAAGGCCGGAATATGTGTTGACACGTTTTTTTGGTGGTCCTTAGAGTGCGCGTGAGACCGGGAAGGAGGTGACAGAATGAACAAGACCGAATTGATCGAACGCGTAGCACAGAAGACGGGGCTCACGATGAAAGATGCCAAGAACGTCGTCGACGCGATTTTCAGCACACAGCCCAAGAACGGCATCATCGCCAACGAGCTCAAGTCGGGTCGCAAGGTTCAGATCACCGGCTTCGGGACATTCCAGATCCGCCGTCGCAAGAAGCGCGAGGGTCGGAACCCGCAGACGGGCGCGACCATCGAGATTCCAGCGACCAAGTTCCCAGCCTTCTCCGCGGGCCGTGCCCTGAAGGACCGCGTCAAGGTGTAGGGACCCGGCAGTTTCGAAACTGCTCGGCAGGCGGAGCGCAGGACGGCGCCCCGCCTGCTTTTTTTGTTTCTATTGGTGTATATTGAGCGTCGTCATGCGCCTCTGGACCAGCATCGCCATCGGCTTCGCGGTCGCGCTCGGGATGGGCGCGGCGCAGGCGCCGCCGTCGGATCCGCCCCAACCGAACCCGGCCCTGCCCCTCCCCAACGCCCCCTGGCAACCCCACGTCCGCCTGGTCTACGAGAGCGACACCCGCGCCTACTACCGCCCGTGCGGCTGCAACGCGAATTCGGCCGGGGGCCTGGCGCGGCGCGCAGCACTCCTGAAGGACCTGCGCGCGCAATCCGCTCCCGTGGTCGTGTGCACCGCGGGCGACTTCTACGGCACCGCCGACATCTTCAACGAGGCCAAGTCGCGCTTCGTCGCGCGCATGATGGACCAACTCGGCTACGACGCGATCGGGGTGGGGGAGATGGATCTCAACTTCGGTCTGGCGACACTGGTCGCCGACGTGCGTTCGCTCGGCCTGCCGGTCGTGTGCGCGAATCTCCGCGCCAAGACCGACTCGCTGCGCATCCGCGGTGAGGGCCCGGCCGCGGCGGCCGCGGATCGCCTGGGCTCCGCGTTCCCGCCCTACCGCGTCGTGAGCACGGCGGGGTCGCGCTTCGGTTTCGTCGGGCTGATCTCACCCGCCACCAAGGTCAAGCCGGCGGCCCAGAAAGACGAGCCGGTCGAAGCCATCACGTACTCACTGGACGACCCGGTCGCGGTCGCCAAGTCCGTGATACCCGAGCTGCGCGCCGCGTGCGACGTGCTCGTCGTCCTTGCCCACATGGGCGAAGAGGAGGCCGTGGCACTCGTCGCCGCGGTGCCCGGCATCGACCTCGTCGTCCTCGGTCACGATCCGGCCGGGCGCCCGCTGGGACAGCCGCGTACGGCCGGCGGCGCGCGCATCCTGCGCGCGACCTCACAGGGCCAGAACATCGGCGAGCTCAACGTGAAGCTCGGCGATGACCATCGTCTCGCCGATGCTTTCAATCGCATTCACATCATGGACGCGTCCCATCGCGACGACCCCGAGATGGCCAAGCGGGTGGAAGGCTTCGACGAGGAGAATCGCAAGCTGCAAAAGGAGCTCTTCGCGCGGCAGCAGCTGCAAGGCGACGAGCAGGATCCCTTCGGCGGACGCTACCTGGGTGTCGGCGCGTGTCAGTCGTGTCACGTCGAAGAATTCGACGTCTATGCGCACACGCGCCACGCGCGCGCGTACGCCACCCTCGCCTCGCAGTTCGTCCACCGCGACACCAACTGTGTGGGGTGCCACGTGACCGGTTACGGCGAAGCGGGCGGCTTCCAGGGCGTTCGCGTTCGCGGCGCCGACGTCGACCTCATCGACGTCCAGTGCGAAGCCTGCCACGGCCCGGGCGCCGACCACGCGCGCGACGGCTCCTATCGCGACACCGCGATCGCGAGCTGCGTGAAGTGCCACACCCCCAACGACGACCCCGATTTCGATTTTGCAACCGACTGGCCCAAGATTGCGCACTAGCGCGGGCGTCGTCGCCTTGGCGGCGTCGGCTCTCGTGGCCTCGGCCGCGACTCCCGCGCGGGCGGCCGATGTGGGGTCGGTCTTGCTGCCCGGCATCGACATCCGGGACATCGACTTCCAGGTGGGCGCGTGGTGCCGCTACGTCGTGGTCGACGAGGCCATGGACGTGGTCGATTCGACCACGGTCTACATCGCGGTGGTGGGAAAAGAGGAGACCCCGCGCGGGCCGGCCTACTGGCTGGAGATCGAGAGCGGCCCGGCCGGGTCCGCCGCCGACCGCGACCTGGCCCGGGCCCTGGTCGACGAGGGGGTCCGAAGCATGGCCGAAGGCGACTCGCTTTACCGTTTCGTGAGCCAGTATTACATTAGGAGGGGCCGCGGGCCCGTCGAGCCCGGCGACGTCCACGATCTCAAGCGGCTCACGATCGTCTCCCCCACATCCGATCGCGACTGGGTTGTCCAGCCCGCGACCACCGTGTCGACTCCGGCCGGTGAGTTCGCATGCGAGTCGCGACGCTTCGAGAAGACCGAGAGCAACGAAACCCTTTCGGGGCGCGTAAAGATCATTCAGCGACGCACCGACCGCGTCGAAGTATGGACGTCGAACGCCGTGCCGGTATTCCACCTCGCGCGCTGTGTCGTCGAGCGCGAGCGCGAATCGAAAACGATGCCGGCCGTGCGCGGCATCCCGGCATCGGGACCGCGGCGATCCCGGACGACCAGCGTCGTCGTCGCCTTCGGCAAGGGCGCGAAGTCGCTCGTCTCGTCCCCCTGATCTTCGCGACGTGCGCACGAGAGACGAAGTCTTTGACCTGGGAGATTCGACTATGAAGCGCTCTGGTCTGCGAGTGCAAGCGGTCGTTCTGGTGGGATGGTGTCTCACGGCAGCCGCGGCGTTCTTCGATCCGGTTGCAGCGGAGGACGTGCAGCCCTTTTCGATCCGGCCCGCGGTGCCGTTGGCAGGCGCCGACCGCACGTACTGGGTCGGGAGTGGGGCCACCGACGAGGAAGCGCTCGCGCTGCGCGACGCGCTGGTGGCCGCCGGCGCCCGCCACGTCAACCTCTTCGTTCCCGACATGGTCGTCGTGTGCGACGTTCCGCCCGCGGTGGCGATGGAGGTGGCGCGCGTGGCGTCGACCACCGCGTTTCGCTCCTACAGCGATCGCGCCGTGCGCGCATCCAGCTCCGCCGGGACGCCGTGGGGATGGATCGTCGAGGCCTACCGGCTGGCGGACAGCGGTGCTCTCGACGGGGGCAGCGGGCCGCTCGTCCCGAACGGAAGCGACCCCGACCCGTTCCACGACGTCGTCCTGACCATCGCGCCGGATCGCGTGGAGGATATCCAGCGCGAGATCGAGACGGCCCGCCGCTTCGAGGTCTCCGACACGCGCCCGCCCATCACGCGCCGCATCAACCAAAACTCCGAGTTCCTAGGCGGCTACATCCTGGCCAACTTCATCTTCCCGGAGAGCAACGGCACGCGCGACGCCAACACCGAGAGTTGGTCGGACGAGGACCTGACGGTGGCACGCGCGGGCGGGGCGGCGGCCATGCTGAACTGGCAGAAGTTCACGCAGATGGACATCAACTACGTGCTGTCCTATTACGACCGCATCCCGACCGGTTACGAACCCATCGCGCACGACATGAACACCGACGAGCGCTGGATCGCCGACACCATGCGTTCGATGGGATGGGGTACGTTCTCCGACAACGCGCAGGGCATCGTGCACGAGTTCAACGAGAGCGAGCGCGCGTACTGGCGGACCCAGTGGGCGGTCACCTCGTTCATCGCGACCAGCCGCAACACGCCGGGGAATCGGTTCAAGAGCGGTACCGCGAATTATACTGCGTACGCGTTCCTGGGCGGCCCGTACATGGTCGAGCCCTTTCCCGCCGGCAGCGACCCCAACGAGATCGGCGAGGACCTCGTGTACTCGCAGATCGTGAACCACGAGGTGGGGCACCTGTTCTGGACGCTGGATGAGTATCCCGGATCCCCGGGTGTGTGCGCGACGCGCTCCGGTTACCTCGATCACGACAACGCCAACGTGACGATGACGGATCCGGGCGGGGGCCAGGCACGCTGCATCCCCCACATCCCGTGCATCATGCATACGGCGGCACGGCTCAATCAGAATCGGCCGTGGTGCGAGTACTCGAAGATGCACCTGGGCGTGGGAGACGACAACCTGAACGGACTGCCCGACATCTTCGAGGCCGAGCCGGAGATCACGTTCTCGCCCGCGGCGCCGGAGACGCTGACCACCAACACCTACACGCTGCGATTCAAGGTCAAGGCGCGCGCCGTTCCCAACCGGAACCCGTTCCAGGATCCCGACCAGCGCGTCAGCTATGCGCTGCCGCTCGACGGCGCGAAGCTCCTTCTCGGCTCGTTGACGATCGACCTCGATGCCCTCGACGGACGCTGGGACGAGCTCGAAGAAGACTGCGAATTCACCGTGGGGCTCTCGCAAGTGGGACAGGTGGCGTTCATCGTCCAGGCCTACAACGAGATCAAGTTCAAATCCGCACCCGCCACCAAGACCGTCTACTTCGCCGGCGTCCGCTACAACCGTCTGGTCGCGGTGCCCAAACGCGACGTGGTCATCGTATCGTGGGAGACGATCGGCGAGACGTTCGGCGCGAGGTTCGACCTGTATCGTCTCGAGCAGGGGCAGTCGATGCCGGGGACGCTGATCGCGCAGAACGTCCGCCCGTACGACACCGGTTACAGCGGCCAGCCGATGTACCGCGTCTTCGACACCGATGTGAAGTCGGGAAGTGACTATCGCTACTACATCGAGGGCGTGTTCGATTTGCCCTACGAAGGTGGTACGCGCGAGTACCGGTCGCAGTCCAAGGTGGTGGCACAGACCGCCATGCTCGAGCTGGTCGACATCGTCTCCAACGTCGCGCCCAATCCCACGCGCGGCAGCGTCACCTTCTCGGTCGCCGTGCCCCCGACGTTCGAGGAGTCGACGTTCGGCCAACTGCCAATTCCCACCAACGTCGACATCCGAGTCTACAACGTGCGCGGGCAGTTGGTGCGCACGCTCAAGACGACGAGCGAGCTCAACCCGGTGATCACGCTGCGGTGGGACGGAACCTACCAAGATGGCACGCCGGCGCCCTCCGGGATCTACTTCCTGCGCGTCATTTCGGGCGAGGAAGAAGGGGTGCGCAAGATCGTGATGCTCCGGTGACGCCCCTCGACCGGCGTACGCCGCGCGCGGGCGCCGCGTTTGCGTCGGCCCGACCGATGTGATATACCCACGGGCAAGAAGCCAGCGGGCTCGCAGCCGCATAGCGAGCCCCGACGCCCATCCCGCATACCACCCAACGACCCAAGGAGGCAGGCGCACGCCCGTGCGCCCCAAGGACCGCATGAGCGATCGACTGCGCCGCGTCAAATACGCGGAAACCGTCCTCGATACCATCGGCAACACGCCGCTGGTCAGACTGAATCGCGTGGCCGCAGGTGTCAAATGCACCGTGCTCGCCAAGCTCGAGCAGTTCAACCCCGGCGGCAGCGTCAAGGACCGCATCGGCATCCACATGATCCGCGCCGAGATCGAGAAGGGAACGCTCAAGCCGGGCGGGACCATCGTCGAGTGCACCTCGGGTAACACCGGCCTCGGGCTCGCGCTGGCCGCGTCCATCCTGGGATACAAATGCGTGTTCACGATGCCGGACAAGGTCCCGCTCGAGAAGGAATACATGCTCAAGGCCTACGGCGCGGAAGTGATTCGCTGCCCGACCAACGTGACCGCCGATTCGCCCGAGAGCTACTACTCGGTGGCCAAGCGACTGGTGGAAGAGCGCCCCAACGCGATTCTCGGCAACCAGTACCACAACCCCAAGAACCCGGAGGCGCACTACCGCTCGACCGGCCCCGAGATCTGGCGCGACACCGAAGGCGAGATCGACTACTTCGTGGCGGGCGTGGGGACGGGCGGAACCATCAGCGGCACCGCGCGCTACTTGAAAGAGCGGAACCCCAAGGTCAAGGTGGTCGGGGTGGACCCGGTGGGCAGCCTTCTCACCGACTACTTCTACACCAAGACCATGATCGAGCCGCACCAGTACTTGATCGACGGCATCGGCGAGGATTTCGTTCCCAGCACGTGCGAGTTCCAATACGTCGACGAGATGATTCTGGTCGAAGACCACGAGTCGCTGATCATGACGCGGCGGCTGGCGCGCGAAGAGGGGCTTCTGGTGGGCAGCTCGTCGGGCGCGGCCCTGGTGGGAGCGCTGCGCGTGGCGCGCGACCTCGACGCCGACACGATTATGGTGGTGCTCATTCCCGACACCGGCGAGCGCTATCTGAGCAAGGTGCATTCTGAAACGTGGCTCGCCGAACACGGGCTGGCGGGCAAGTAACACGCGTCGATAGGAGAGACATGGGTTTCTACACGGATTGCGTCCACGCCGGGCAGTCGCCCGACGAGAAGACCGGGGCTGTCATCACGCCGATCTTCCAGACTTCGACCTACAAACAAGACGGCATCGGGAAGCACCGCGGCTACGAGTACGCGCGCACCGCGAACCCCACGCGCGAAGCACTCGAGCGCAACGTGGCCGCCCTCGAGCGCGGGAAGCACGGGCTCGCGTATGCGTCCGGCATGGCCGCGACCGACACCATCCTGCGCCTGTGCGGGCCCGCCGACGAGATCGTCGTCACGCACAACGTCTACGGCGGGACCTACCGCCTGTTCGCGATGGTCCTGCAGCAGTACGGGCTCGTGTTCCGCTTCGTCGATACGGCCGACCTTCGTGAAGTCGAGCGCGCGCTGACCCCCAAGACCAAGCTGGTCTATCTCGAATCACCCACCAACCCCATGCTGCGCGTCACCGATATTCGCGCGGTCGCGGACATGGCGCACGCCATCGGCGCGCGCGTGTGCGTCGACAACACCTTCATGAGCCCTTACCTGCAAACGCCGCTCGAGCTGGGCGCCGACATCGTGGTGCATAGCACGACCAAGTTCCTGAACGGCCACAGCGACATGGTGGGCGGCATCGTGGTCTTGAACGACGACGCCACGGCGCAGCGGCTTCGCTTCCTGCAGAACGCGGTGGGGGCGGTGCCCGGCCCCATGGATTGCTTCCTCGCGCTGCGCGGGACCAAGACGCTCGCGGTGCGCATGCGTCAGCACGAAGAGAACGCGCGCACCCTGGCGCGCTTCCTCGCCGGTCACAAGGGGCTTGCGAGTGTCAACTACCCGGGACTCCCCGATCACCCGCACCACGAGCTCGCGAAGAAGCAAGCACGCGGTTTCGGTGCCATCATCTCCTTCGACGTCGGCTCGCTCGAGCGCGCGGACCGCGTGTTGCGATCCGTAAGATTGTTCACACTCGCGGAGAGCTTGGGCGGTGTCGAGAGCTTGATCAGTCATCCCGCGTCGATGACGCACGGCAGCGTTCCCGAAGCCGACCGGGCGAAACTCGGGGTCACACCGGGGCTCTTGCGCATCTCGGTCGGCATCGAAGACGCCGCCGATCTGCAAGCGGATCTCGATTCCGCGCTGCGTTGACGTCGCACGCGCGGCGCGACGCGGCGCGCGTGCGCACCGCTCGGCACAATTCGCCACCTTGCGCGATACGCGAAGCATGGCTATATTCTATGCGTCGATGTTGCCGCACGACGATTCTTGTTAGTTGTCCATGAGTGCTGATTCTTCCGCAGTTTTTGCTTGACTGCCCCTTGTGGCTTCCCCTAGGGTTGCCGCAAGATATTGTACCCTGGGCACGTCAGGACACAGCATCCTGTGTATCCCGGCCAGTTAAAACGGTTTAGGCGGATGCCTGGTTTTTTCACCTCAACGCGGAGGAGTTGGGCATGGAAAAGCGGGACAAGAGCGGGGTGCTCATGAAGGACAAGGAGTACGTGAAGTACGTACAGCTCCTGCGGAAGGCAGAGCGTGACGGGCGGCTGGATGGGTATCCGTGTCCGTTGTGCGGATCACGGTACGTCGTGAAGGAAGATGCGGAGGACTGCTGCCGCGTCATCATATCTTGATGGACGGTCGCACGGTGATCATGACCAGCGAGACGACGAGTTCGATTCGACAGCATTGCTCGGTCTGCAAGGCCGACTTCGACATGGACGTCATTAAGCAGGGGAGCACGGAAGACGTGCTCTGGCTCAAGTGTCCGGGCTGTCAGGGATTCCTTCCCTACATGCCCAAGGAAGACTTGACCGATGTCGAAGATCGCGTCCCGGACGAGCAGAAGTTCGCGCTGGAGGATCTGGACGTCGAGCACGCGAAAGAGTACGACGAGAAGCTGGAGTACCAGATCGGTGAGGTATTGCACCACCGGTCCTGGAACGACTTCGGCAAGGTCGTCGCGAAAGACAGACTCCCGGGCAATCGTCGCACGATCTGGGTCCAGTTCATCCGACAGGGGCGTGTCCAACTCCTCGAGGGCGTCGTCCACTAGCGGCGCTTCGGGGTTTCGTGATGCACCATAGCCGTTGGGCGGCTTTCGCGTGCGCGATCGCCTCCGCGGTACTGCCGATTCGGGCCGACTCCGCCGGCGTTTACGAAAACGCCGCCACGGAGTCGGCCCTTCTCGTTTCCCCCCAGAGCACCGTAGTGCGCGGGACCCTGGAGATCGGGTCCGGCGGGGGCGTGGACGCCACCATGTTCCGCGTCCTGGGCGCGTTTCCGGCGCGTTCGTGGTTTCTCTTCTGGGTCGAAATGCCGTTCGTCTCGGTGAGCGCGCCCGACGGTATCGAATCGGGGCCGGGCGATCTTCTCCTGCGCGCCCGCGGGCGGGTGTGGGGATCGAGCGGCCGCGCCCTCTCGCTGCTGGCCACGGTCGGGACGGGCACCGGGAACAAGCGCTTCTTCCCGTATTCCTCGCAGACGCTCGATATCAACACGTCGGTCGGATTCGTGGACTCGGTGGGGGCGATGCAGCCCTTCGTGATCGTGGGCTACGAGTGGATGCACCGCGTCGACGAGGACCGTTACAGCGACGACACCCGCCCGGTAAATCATTGGCGCGCGACCGCGGGCACCGACTTCGATCTCGGCACGAAGAGCGACCTGCGCGGCGGCGTCATGTTCCACTGGTACGACACGACCGCGGAGCGCATCCTGATCTTCGCGGGCACGAGCTACGACTGGACGCCGATGTTCCGCGTGCTGGCCGAAGGACAGGTCGAAGTCGGGCCGGAGGCGCAGCGCGTCGGGGATTGGTCGCTGACCGCGGGGTTGTCGGTCCGGTTCTAGTCACGCGAGCACCGAAGGGTTCCCTTCGGTGCTCGCCCAGGCACTCGAGCGCGCGAAAGCGAGACACCCGTTCGCAGAATCGTCCTTCGGGAGTCGCGGCCTTCCCCAGAATGCCTCGTGTCATGGTTCCGATTGCGGCGCGCGAGGGGGCGACGATTCCCGCTTCTTCCGCATACGGACGCCTCAAAATCCCCCTCTTGCGTGGCACATCGATTGCCATTCTCCTGCGACCGCGGCGCAACCGTGGGCCGCGCGACAGCACCAGAGGAGAGACAGCCTTGATCCGAATCGTACTCATCGAAGACGACAATCTCATGCGCGAGTGGTTGGGCCGCTCGCTCACGACGCGCGGCTACCAGGTCGATCGGTACCGCCGTGCCGAGGACGTACTGGAGCAGTTGTGCTCCGAGGCGCCGGACGCGGTCATTACCGATATTCGTATGCCGGGCATGTCGGGTATCGAGCTGGGGCGCACGCTGCGCGCGCGCGGCATCGACGTCCCCCTCGTCTTCATGACCGCGGATCCTTCCGAATCGCTGGGTGTCGACGCGCTCGCCATCGGCGCGCGGCGCCTGTTGCGCAAGCCCTTCGGCGACCTCTCCGAATTGTGGGCCGCCGTCGAAGACGCCGTCGCCGAATCCATATCCAATCCGAACGGCGAGCTCGCCATGACCTCGCACGCGCTGCGCACGCCGTTGACCGCGGTCAAGATGGCCTTCGAAGGCCTGGTCGCCGATCGCGAGCTGGACCCGCGCGAACGCCACCTGGCCGAGATCGCGGCCCGCAACCTCGACCGCCTCGCGGCCGCCGTCGAGGAACACCTCACGCACCTGGCGCTCTTGGCCGACGCGACCACGACTCCCGCGGATTAGCTCTTGTCGGATTTGGTTTCGAGAAGCTCGGACATGCGGGACTTCTTGCGTCCCTGTTCGCGGCGGGCGAGGTTGCGTTTGGCGGCCGCACCGCGCTCCGCGACCGTGGTGGTGCTCTCGGCGAGAATCAAGTCCAGGGGCTGGTCGATCGTGCGCGCCGCCGTGACGCCGGCGTTCTTCATTTCGAACGTCCCCTCGTCGATGTTCTTCACCAGATAGACCAGCGCATCCAGACCCTCGCGGCCGAACGCATTGCAATGGATGGGATCGCCCGTGTCGAAGTACACGCGCGCGGGGCCCTCCGGCGTGCGAAACACGAGGGCGCCCGAGAGGGCGGACGCGTTGACCAGTCGCAGCGCTTCCGCGACGTCGATGGTGGCGAGGTCGCCGGAGAGGGGCGAGGTGTCGTGCACGCGCTTGGCGAGAGCGCGTGCGACGGGCGAGCGGAACACGACCAGGAGCGCGACCAGCGCGATGACCGCGGCGAGGTGCCGGTCGAACCAGCGCACCACGTCGGGGACGACTTCGCGCGCCGCGTCGATCACCTGTCTCGGCGCCGGGGGTGCGGGAACCGGGGGCGTGGGGGCGGGGGTACCCGAGAGGGCGCGGAACTGCTCGCGCGCCCATTCGTTGGACGGATCCTGCGCCAGGATGGCCTGCAGCACGTCGGCTGCTTCGTCGCGCATCCACTCGTTCGATTCCAGCAGGCGCTTGGCCGACGACTCGAGGTCCGCGATGCGCCGCGCTTCGTGCTGGTTGGAAATCTCGGTGCGCAGACGCTGGTAGTCCTCGCGCGGGTCCTTCGCGAGGGCCAGGTCGACGTTCGAGAGCGCGGCGTCGCTCTGGCCGAGCGCCGCCAGGCAGCGCGCCTTGGCCGCGTAGAAGCGCGCGTTGTCGGGATCGATGGTGAGCAGGAGCGACAAGCGTGGCAGCGCCGATTCGAATTCAGAAACGGATATGAGCGAATCGGCCTGGCGCGCCAGCGACACGCGCAACTGCTGCTCCACGTCGTGGCGCGCTTCGGCGATGTCGTCGCGCCCGGGTACCAGCGTTC
>JAKEHA010000131.1 GCA_022615275.1 Candidatus Latescibacterota bacterium | reverse complement strand
AGAGGAACAGCACCACGATGGCCAAGAGGCCGCCGAGGACGGCCGAGTCGCGCACTTCCTTGATCGACTGCTCGATGAAATGGGACTGGTCGAAGAGCACGGAGAGCTTCTGGCCCTCCGGGAGCTTCTCGTTCCACTCGTCGATGCGACCGCGCAGCACACGCGCCACCGTGACCGTGTTGGCGTCGCCTTCCTTGAACGCGGCGATCTCGATGCACTCGCTTCCGTCGACGCGCGTGATCTCCTCGCGCTCCTTGACACCCATGCGCACGGTGGCGACATCGCGCAGCCGCACCGCGGCTCCGTCACGCTCGGCCACGATGACGTCGCCGATTTCCTCGACCGTGTCGAACTCGTTGAGCGTGCGAATCAAATATTGCATGTCGCTGCCGCGCAGCGACCCGCCGGGCAAGTTTACGTTCGACACGCCGACCACGCGGCGCACGTCGTCGATGGGAATACCCAGCGCCGCGAGCCGCTCCTGGTGCACGTCGATGTGGATCTCGTCTTCGAGCCCGCCCTTGACCTGGGCCGAGGCCACGCCCTTGATCGTCTCCAGGTCGAGCTTGATCTTGCGCTCGGCCAGGTTGCGCATCTCGTTGAGCTCGCCCGTGCCGGAGAGCGCGATTCGCATGATGGGGTCGAGCGAGGGGTCGAAGCGCAGGACGATGGGCTCTTCGGCCTCCGTCGGAAGGATCAAGCGATCGAGTTTTTCGCGTACCTCCATCGACAGGAGGTCCATGTCGGAGTCCCAGTCGAACTCGAGGGTGACCTCGGAGACGCCGGAGCGCGACACCGAGTGGATCGATTTCAAGCCGCGCAGCACACCCACCGATTCCTCGACCGGCCGCGTGACGAGGTTCTCGACCTCCTGCGGCGCGGTGTCGGGGAAATCGGTCTGGACGGTGAGGGACGGATACGAGATGTCGGGAAACAACTCGAGCGGGAGGCGATTGTAACCGACGACGCCGAACGCGACGACCGCGAGCGACGTCATCACGACGGTGACGCGGCGTCGAACCGCGAATGCGATGATCCCTCGCATGGGCGCGCCTACGAGCCGCCGGCGCCGGCCGCGGTGTCGCCCGCGGCTTGGGCCGCGTTCTCGCCGTCCAAGACCTTGATAGCCGCGCCGTGCTTGAGCGAGCGCTGCCCCTTGACCACCACGCGGTCGCCGACCGTGACGCCGGTCAATACCTCCGCGTTCTGATCGTCCTGGAATCCGATCTCGACCACGCGGCGCTCCGCGGTGGTGTCGGCCTGCGAGACGTAGACGATCTGCTCGCCGCGGTCGTTGACGACCGCGATCTTCGGCACCAGAGTCGAGTTGTTGCGCCGTTCGGTGACGATGCTCACCTGCGCGAAGTCGCCGGGGCGAACGCCGGCCGGGTACTCGTTGATCTCGACCGTCACTTTGATGGTGCCGCTCGCGGGGTCGATGGTCGGGCTCACCAGGCGAATGCGACCGCGCAGCTTGGTGCCGTTGCTGTCGAGCACGAGGTCGACGGGCTGGTCGGGCTTGAGCTTGTTGAACTCCTTGGCCGGGACGTGCACGCGCGCCAACAGCGGCGTGAAGTCGGACACCACGAAGAGCTGCGTGCCCAGGTTGACGGTCTGCCCGGGGTCGACGTTGCGCGTCACCACGCGCCCCGCGAAGGGTGCGGTCACGCGCGTGTACGAAAGATTCAACCGCGCCATGCCTTCAGCGGCCTTGGCCGCGGCCAAATCGTTGACAACGGTCTCGTACTCTTCGGCCGAGACCATGTCCTGATCGCGCATCGCCTGCGTGCGCTCCATGCGCGTCTCCAGGTCCTTGCGATCCGCAACCGCCTGTTCGAGGCGGAAAGCGTACTCGTCGTTGTCGATCAAGAGCAGCTCGGCACCCTCGGCGACGATGTCGCCCTCCTCGCACAGGAGCTTCTCGACCACACCCGACACGCGAGCCAGTATCTCGGCCTCTTTGTCGGCGGCGAGCGTGGCGGTGGCCGTGTAGTAACTCGCGATGCTGCCCGTCTCGGCCGAGGCGACCGCGACCGGAACCGGGGGCTGCTTGGGGGCCCCGTTGCCCGGGGCACCCCCCTGAGCTCCCTGGGCCTGACCCGCGCCTCCGCCCTTCCCGCACGCCCCCAGGGAAGCGGAGACGGCGACAACAAGGACGGGCGCGATCCATGTACGGCGGAGCCGTGGGGTCGATCTCATTCTACTAACCTACTTTGCGTCAGGAAGCCTACCCGCCGGACCGGGGTGAAGTGGGGATACCGGGCCGTCCATAACCTGGCTCGAACCCGGGCGGCGGGCGCCCGGCGTCGGGATGGACAGCCATAATACGCTATAGAGGGGACGGGGTTTCAGACGATCTTTGGGACCGGCTCCCTAACGCGCGCCCAGCGGGAACTTGACACCCACCATGAAGGCCGGGCCGCTGTTCTTGCCGTCGAAATCGTCCGAGATGCTGGTGGCGCCCAGCGCGAATCGAAAATCGCCGATAAGCGACATCGACGAGCGCACGTACTCGACCCCGCCCCCGAACGCGGCGCCGAACTCGAAGGACTCGGCGTTCAGGTCCACCGTTTCACCGTGCTCGGGAATCTCGGCCTCGCCGGTCATGTTGAAGCCGAAGGTCGGACCCGCAAAGAGGTTCACCGCGAATTTCTCGCTGGTGGGAAAGCCGACCATGAACAGCACGGGGAATTCGAGATAGTCGAGACTGAAGATCGCTTCGTGGGTGTCGCCGTCCTCGGCGACAAACGGCCCCACCGCGCCCTTCTGGACGTAGAGCCCGTCGAGGCGCACACCGAAATCGTCGGTGAAATCGATGCCGTAGAAAGCGCCCCCGATGAATCGATTGCGCGAGTCGAGGTCGGCATCCTCACTCGTGATGTCGGCCACATTCACGCCGCCTTTGACGCCGAAGTAGCTCTTGCGCGCATCCGCGTCCGTGAACAGGCCCGCGAGCGACACCGCGCTCAGTGCCATAAATGCCAGTCTCTTCATCGTCGATTCTCCTTTGAGGCGATCAGTCCTCGAGCGCGTACTCCACGGTCGTGACCACGCGCACCGTCTTGTTGATCTGCGACTCTTCCATGACACCCGGCGCGCGATCGCGCGGGAGAATCTGAAACACGCCCTGGTTCGCGGTGCGAATCGGGCCCAGGCGGCTGCCCGAGTCCTTGGCGAACTGCTCGGCCGCTTCCCGCGCGCTGGCGGTCGCCTCCGCGATCATCTCCGGTTTGAAGTCGTTGAGCTTGGTGAACAGGTAGGTCGGCCCGCCGCCGTATCCGCCCTGCGACGAGAACACGACCCCCGCTTGCACGAGCGAGCCCAGGTCCTGGCTCGCTTTCTGGACCAGCGCGGGATCTTCGACCCGCACCATGAGCGTGCCGCTGATGATGTAGCGGCTGGTCACCGTGCCTTGGCCGCGGTATGGGTTGGCGAGGACGTCGGTCACTTCGAAGCCCTGCAGTGCCACCTGGGACGCGTCGATCGCGTGCTTGGCGAGAAACGCGGTCACGGCCGCGCGGCTCTCGTCGAATTTCTGCTGCGCGCGCGCGAGGACGTCGTCGGTCGAGACGAAGCGCAGCGGCCACAGCGCCATGTTCGCGGTGACGTCGCGCTCGGAGACGCCCTTGACCGATACGTAGCGGTCGGCGGTGCGGCCTCGCACGAATCCATTGCCGATGCACCACCCGGCCAGGACGACGCCTACGGCGAGCACGAGCGCGGCGGTGCGGGAAACCACGGAACCTCCTCTTGCGGGGGCTTGGACGGTCAGAACGATGAGGACCTATATTACCAACCGTGTCCGCGCGCGGTCAACCGCGCGCGGTGGGCACACGCATCACTCGCTGGGCGGCAAGCGCTTGCGCGCTTCGGCGGCGTCGCCCCAGCGGCCGGTCGCCTCCAGACAGCGAATGAAACCGCGCAGCGCACGCTCGTTGCCGGGCTCGGTCTTGAGCACGATCTCATAGGCCTTGCCCGCCTCCGGAAAGCGGCCCGTCTTCTCACAGCACTCGGCGAACATGAAGCGCGCTTCGTGCGCGCGCGGGTCCCGGGGTTGTATCTCGCCCAGCGCCTTGATCGCTTCCGCGCACTTGCCGCGCTCGTACAGGAGCGAGCCCAGCTTGAAGTAGATGTCCTGCGCGATGTCGCCGTAGTACTTGGAGGGCGCGCGTTCGTAGGCCGCGCGCGCGTGCCACAGTTCGATCAGCGCACCCTCGTCGTCGCCACGGTCGCTGTAGGCGCCGGCCAGCGTGTAGTGCGAGATCGCGACGTGCGCCGGACGCCGTCGCATGAACTCGGGGTAGCTCGCGTTTACGGCCGCGAAGAAGACCGCGACGAGCGCGAGGGTGGAAGCGGCCGCGCGAACGTGCCGCGCGCGCACCGCCGTCGCCAGCTCGACAAGGGTCCAGGCGGCGAACACGGTCAGGACCGGCGTCACCGGCAACCGGTAGCGTGAAACCACGAAGAACGCCACCACGCCGACCATGTAGGCGAGGACGAACAGATACAAGAGCGCCAGCTCGCGTCGGCGCGGCCACAAGCGAACCATAGCCGCGAGTGCCAGCGGCGATATCAGCCAGAAGCCCGGCATGGGCGCGCGCCCCAATCCGAATCGATCCCAGAAGAAGTAGATGTACTTCTCGTTGGAACGCTCGGGACCCTCCCAGAACATGTAGAGTTTCTTGGCCGCCAGCATTGCCGCGTCGCCCGGTTGCGTCACCAAGTAGTCGGCGCCCCGGCGGGCGTAATAGCGCGACGCCTGTCCCGCGCTGAGCGTGGAATCGCCCGCCTGCAGGCGCGCGATCGTGAGCGCTTCGTCCTCGCCTCCCATCCACGGCGTGATCGCGCCGGGTATCATGGCGCTGCGCCCGTCGGAGTCGGGGTTGTTGCCGAGGTAGAAATTGAGGCCGCCCGACCACGTCACCGGCACGAGCGTCTTGCCCACGGTGTAGTTGCGAATCGTGGTCGGGAGCAGGACCAGCGCGCACGCCGCCACGACCAGCAGCGACGGCTGCAGCCACGCGCGCTTCGTACCGGTCAAGCGCGCGGCAAACGCGAACGGGATCGCCGGCACCAACACGAGGATCGTCGGACGCGCGAGGGCCGCGAGACCCACGCATGCGCCGGCAACAATCAACCGCACCAGGGTCGGCTGGGCGATCGCGCGCGCCAGGCGCCACAACGACAACACGACCAAGGCGATATACACGGGCTCGATCAAGATTTCGCCTTCGACGTAGATCGAGGGCCAGTACAGCGCCGCAACCAGCCCGGCCGTCAGTGCCACCGTGCGCGAGAAATACTCGCGCGCGAAGAGCCACACCAGAGCGCACGTGGCCGCTCCCGCCAGGTGATTCAATAGAACGACGCCGGCCACGCCGCCACCCGCCTTGTACACGAGCGCGAAGAGATACGGAACCAGCGGCCCGCGGAAGTACACCGCGTCGCCGGCGGTGCCGGACGCGATTGCCTTCGCCCATGCGTCGATGTGCATGGAGTCCATGATGAGGAAGTCGAAGGCGGGATTCGTGCGCGAGTTCAGGAAGAAGTACACGAGACGCACGGCCAGTGCCACGCCCAGCACGATCCAGAAATCGAGTGACCGGAAGGAGCGGGGCGGAGTCATGGCTTCGAGTAGTTACCGTCGCGCGGGAAGATGCCCGCGATCCCCTCGCACATCCAGTCGTGGAGGAGGCCGTTGGTCGCGATCACGTGGCCCGATTCGAGGTAGGTCTCGCCGCCGAAGAAGTCGGTGACGCGACCGCCCGCCTCCTCGATCAACAGCACGCCGGCGGCGATGTCCCACGGCGAGAGGGTCAGCTCCCAGAAACCGTCCAGCCGTCCCGCGGCCACGTATGCGAGGTCGAGGGCCGCGGCACCGCCGCGCCGGATGCCGCGTGCCTGGGTGAAGAAGTGCGCGAACGATTTCAAATAGATGTCGAGAAGATGGCGCGCGCGGAACGGAAAGCCGGTTCCGAGCAGGATGCGATTGTGGTCGCTCAAGCGGCTGGTGTGGATGGGCGCGTCGTTCATGAACGCCCCCTGGCCGCGCACGGCGTGGAACATCTCGCGATCGCGCGGCGCGTAGGTGACCGCGACCATCAATCTGCCCTCGATCTCCAAGGCCAGCGTCACCGCGAACACCGGGTAGGCGTGGATGTAGTTGGTGGTGCCGTCGAGCGGATCGATGTACCAGCGCCGCTTGCGCGGGTCGCGCCCGTCGTTGGTTCCCGGGAGCAGGCTCTCTTCGGCCACGATGAAGTCGTCGGGGAAGGCCCGGCGCAGACCGTCGACGATGACCTTCTGCGAGGCATGGTCGACCTTGGTGACGAAATCGTTGCTCCCTTTTTCGTCGACGTCGGATTCGACGACGCGTGCGTAGGACGCCGTCACGATATCGCCCGCGGCGCGCGCGACCGTCTTCGCCACTTCGAGTTCTTGTGCTAGTCGGGTGGACACGTGAGGGACCATTTTGCCAAATCGCGGCGCGCTTAGCGACCCTTTTGATCGCGCCGGAAACGCCGGTCGATCATGTCGCGAAATACGCGCGCGGCGCTCGAGAGCGCGTCGTCCGCGCGGAACACCATTCCGATCTCGCGCTCGAAGCGGATGCCGGGGAGCGCGATGGTCTTGAGCGTCTTCCGCCCCAACTCGGGTGCCACCACCGGGCGCGGGAGGATGCTCACGCCCAGGCCCGCTTCGGCCAGCCGCTTCATGGCTTCGGGGCTCGAGATCTCCATGCGCGGGCGCAGCGACTCGCCGTGCGCGGCGAAGACGGCGTCGATCATGCCGCGGGTCACGGCCCCCGCCGGGTATGTGATCAGGTCCTGACTCGCGAGGTCCTTGAGGGTGACGCCCCGGCGCGAGGCGAGCGGGTGGTCGGGGCGCGCCACCGGCAAGAGCTCTTCGCGGTAGATCGGGTTCACGAGCAGACCGCGTTCGCTGATGGGGAGCGTGGCGATCGCGATCTCGATGCGGCGCGCGCGCAGCGCCTCCAACAGACGCCGCGTCTCGGCCACCATGATCTCGATGCGCACCCCGGCGTACTTCTCGTGGAATTCGCGGTAGACGTCGGGCAGGACGTACACACTCGCGGCGTCGGTATTGCCCAGGCGAAGGGTCCCGGTCGTGAGCTCCTTCATGCCCGACAGGTCGGCCTCCAGCGCGGCCAAAAGCCGGATGACTTCCTCGGCCCGGGCGGCCAGCGCCGCCCCGGCTTCGGTCGGGACCAGTTGGCGGCCGCGCCGTGCGAGGAGCTTCTGGCCCAGTTCCTCCTCCAGCTTCTTGAGCTGCAGGCTGACGGCCGGCTGGGTCACGAAGTGCTCGGCCGCAGCCGCGCCTACGCTTCCCAGGCGGACGGTCGAGGCGAAGTATCGAAGCTGGCGGATTTCCATAAGAATGATTAATGCCAGACATTATCAAATTAAGCTTTCGTTATGTCAAGCGCTGGGCTACCTTGGGGCGATTCAATGAGGCCCGCGACCCGGGCCGGGAGGAGATTCGATAAGATGGCAACCAAGCACACGGTAAAGCCGGCGGCGGGCCGGGTCGGCGTCCTGCTCCCCGGTATGGGGGCGGTCGCCACGACGTTCATCGCGGGCGTGGAGGCGGTCAGGGCCGGCCTGGCCAAGCCGATCGGCTCGCTGACCCAGATGGGGACGATTCGGCTGGGCAAGCGCACCGACAACCGCACACCGCTGGTCAAGGACTTGGTCCCGCTCGCGAACCTGGAGCAGCTCGTGTTCGCCGGGTGGGATCCGATCGCGGACAACGCGTACGAAGCGGCCAGGAAGGCCGGCGTCCTGGAAGAGAAACTGGTCGAGGCGTTGCGCCCGCGGCTGGAAGCGATCGAGCCCATGCCGGCCGTTTTCGACACGCGTTACGTGAAGAAGCTCGACGGCCCCAACGTCAAGAAGGGCAAGAACTGGATGGACCTGGCCGAAGAGGTGCGGGCCGACATCCGTCGCTTCAAGGAAGAAAAGAAGCTCGATCGCGTCGTGATGATCTGGTGCGGCAGCACGGAGATCTACCTCGAGCAAAAGCCGGTGCACCAATCCATCAAGGCGTTCGAAGCCGGGCTTCTCGCCAACGATCCCGACATCTCGCCCAGCATGATCTACGCGTACGCGGCTCTCAAGGAGCGCGTGCCCTACGCCAATGGCGCCCCCAACCTCTCGGTCGACATGCCGGCCATGATCGAGCTCGCGAAGGAGATGCGCGTGCCGATCTGCGGCAAGGACTTCAAGACCGGCCAGACCATGCTCAAGACCGTGCTCGCACCCATGTTCAAGGCGCGCATGCTGGGCGTGGCGGGCTGGTATTCGACCAACATCCTCGGCAACCGCGACGGCGAAGTACTCGACGATCCGGAGTCGTTCAAGACCAAGGAAGTGAGCAAGCTCGGCGTCCTGGAACACATTCTGCAGCCCGAACTCAACCCGGATCTGTACGGAAATATCTTCCACAAGGTGCGCATCAACTACTATCCGCCGCGCGGCGACAACAAGGAAGGCTGGGACAACATCGACATCTTCGGGTGGCTCGGCTATCCGATGCAGATCAAGGTCGATTTCCTTTGCCGCGACTCGATTCTGGCCGCACCCTTGGTACTCGACCTGGCGCTGTTCCTCGACTTCGCGGAGCGTGCCGGCATGTCGGGCATCCAGGAGTGGTTGTCGTTCTACTTCAAGAGCCCCCAGACCGCGCCCGGCCTCTATCCCGAGCACGACCTGTTCATCCAGCTCATGAAGCTCAAGAACAACTTGCGCTACGTGATGGGCGAAGAGCTGATCACCCACCTGGGCCAGGAGTATTACGAGTAGACTAGCGGCGTGACGGTGCTCGTCGTCGAACCGTGGACGGACGCGCGGTGGGACGCCTACCTGGCGTCCCACCCGCGTGCCACCGTGTATCACACCTCGGCGTGGATCCGGCTGGTGTGCGAGATCGGTCGTTATCCCTCGTTGTGTTTGCTGCACGAGCGCGACGGTCGCGCAACCGGCGTCCTT
Organism: Candidatus Latescibacterota bacterium; assembly: GCA_022615275.1. Lineage (GTDB taxonomy): Bacteria > Krumholzibacteriota > Krumholzibacteriia > WVZY01 > JAKEHA01 > JAKEHA01. The sequence continues at coordinate 4,400 of JAKEHA010000131.1, read as the reverse complement.
CCCTTGGTCGCGGTCGACAGCCGTCTCACCGGCCGCCGCATCTCGACGCTTCCTTTCTCCGATACATGTTTCGCTCTCGCCGACGACGAAGAAGCCGCGATTGCTTTGCTAGTCGAAGCGCGCGCAATGCGCGCGCGACGCGGGGCTTCGTTCTACGAAATGCGGGGAGCGCCCGCGCTGCGCGACGGACGCGACGTCGAACCGGCCGGCTTCGCGCGTAGCAGCCACTTCGCGAATTACGTGGTTCCGTTGGCCGGCGGCACGGAGGCGGTACGCAAATCGTTCAGCAGGACCGCCGTCCGTCAAACCATCACGAAGGGTGCGCGCTTGGGTGTCACGGTTCGCGCGGGCGGACCGTCCGACTTGGACGCGTTCTACGCGCTCTATCTCCGCCTGCGTCGCCGGCACGGCATCCCGCCCCAACCGCACTCCCTGTTCGAACAAGTCCTCGCGAGAATGGGGCCGGCCGACACGCCGCGAGCGACGCTATACCTGGCCGAGCACGAGCGCGTGGCGATCGCCGGACTCGTCGTGTTCCGATACGCGGGCGTCACATACGCGAAGTACGAGGGTGCGGACGAGACCAGACGAGACCTCGTTCCTCTCTATCCGCTGATTTGGAGGACGATCGAAGACGCCATCCAGGCCGGAGATCGGCTCTACGATTTTGGTCGGACGGCGACCGACAATCCGGGCCTGAACGAGTTCAAGCAGCGCTGGGGCACCACTCGGGTCGAACTTCCGTACTACTTCGATCCGCCGCGCGAAGGAGTCAGTGTCGTGCGCAGCGACTCGCTCAAGTATCGCATTTTCACGACTGCGTTCCGGCGTATGCCGGCGTCATGGTCGATCCGCATCGGCCGGCGCATCTTCCGCCACTTCGGTTGACGAAACCAAGAAGGGGATCCTCGCGCCGAAGCATGAGGATCCCCTTCCCAGAAAACTCTCGGGTACGGTTAGTCCCGGTAAAGAGACTTCACGCTACCCCACGTCGCCTCTCGGGTCCCCACCGCGCAACCCGTGATCGACAGCGTCAGATCCCGGATGTCGCCGTAATGACCCGTCGTCGCGGTCGGGTTGCAAGCCGGATCCAGCAGGCTTGGATATCCCGCCGGTACCGGAGCATTCCCCAACCACACGCCGTTGCCGATCGCCCACGAGACGCAGCTCTGCGTGTAGCCCTGCAGGCTGGCGCCGACCGAATGGTCGCTGACCGACCCGACCTGGACGCCCGCCGAGTACAGCACCGTGCGGATCTCGGTGTACGTGTCGATCGTACCCGTGTACGACGGATCCCCGTTACCCCACGGACCCGCCCCGCCGAGCTCGACGTAACCGCCGTTGTAGTCGATCTGGTAAATCCGCGACCCGTTGCCGCCAAATACCAGATCCGCGATCAGCACCACGCTGACCACCTGCGGACAGACGATCTTCCAGTCGCCGCCCAGGGCCGCGCCGTCCCACGATTCCGCGTGCAGCACGCCACCGGTGCTCAAGAAGCCGCCGCCGGCCGCCCACGACGACGCCTCGCGGCCCTCGTCGAAGTCCCCGTCGGTCGACTTGTAGGTCCCGTTCAACGGCGGGCCGGCCATGACCGTTGCCGCACCCGCGACGAGAACGACCGCCACAATCGAAATCAGAATCGCATTTCTCATGCCTTCGTCCTCCTTGACGTCGCCCCAGTCCACGCGGCGCGTGGACTCTGCGCCTAGTTCCAATCCCCCGGCCGGTTGCGTCCTACACGCAGCCGTGATGACCGCCGCCGGGGGCGTGTTATTCGCATTCGACCTAGTCCCTGTACAACGCCTTGACCGAGCCCCAGGACTTTTCCTGGACGCCGACCGTCTCGCAACCCGTGATCACGAACGTGATCGAGTCCACGTCACCCCACTCGCCGGAACCCACCGCGGGCGCGCACACGAACCAATCCCAGAACACGGGATAGTCGGCCGGCAGCGGACCGTCGTTCGCCGTGTCACCGGTCTTCTCGATGTTGGTCACGCTGATGCTCATGCACTCGCTGTTGTAGCCCGTGAAGGTCGCCGACGCGGTGTGATTACGCACCGTGCCGACCTCCACGAAACTGGCGTACGTCTCGGTCACGATGGCCACCCAGTTGCTGATGTTGGCCAGGTACGTGGGATCGGTACCGCCCCACGGCCCCGTGTTCGAGAGCCAGCAGAAACCACCCGTGTACGTCACGCGCCAGATCTTCTGACCGTTGCCGAGTCCGTTCACGGTGTCGACCAGGAGCGCCTTCGCGGTGATCCAGGGACAATACCAGTGCCATTCCGAGCCCAACGTCGCGCCGTCCCACGACTGTTCGTTCAGCGTGTTGTTGATAGCGAGCGGAGCACCGAACCAATACTCGCTATAACGACCGGGCAGCATGGTCCCGCCGATATCGGTCGACGTATACGTCCCGTTATTGGGCGGGCCCGCCAGCGCCGGAACGCTGACCAAGACGGAGAGAAGAATCACGATCACAGCCTTCATACTCCTCCTCCTTACTCGTCCTAAGTGTTATCCGCCGCGTGGCACAAACGACGCGGAGGAATCAATCTCGCTGCGAGTAGCGCCCTATCGGAGTCAGGTAGAGCGACGTGGGAACTATCGAGGGAGACTGTTTTCTGTTTAGGTACAACCCTTGATGCGGCTCGCCTTTGCCGCCCTCTCGCGCGACAAAATCGCTGATGGTGCACCCCATATTGCGTCCGATCGCGCCGGGAAATTGCGCGCGGTTCGGGCGCATTGCGTGTAGTAGCAACAGTCTAGCACCGGTTCGGAACCATCGTCAAGGCGGCTTTTTGGTAGTGCGCGTTTGGGGATTTCCAAAGCGGGCAAACCCAAGGTCCGCGGCGAGCTTAGCCCTCGGATTAAGTTTCGCGGCGCTACAACCCGAGCGATCCCGACTGCGCCCGGGCGGGTGTGCGCGAGCGCTCGAAGCTCAGCATCGCATGCTTCATGTGAATGCCCCCGCCGAAGCCGACCAGCTTTCCGTCGGCGCCGATCACGCGATGGCACGGGATCACGATGGGCAACGGATTGGAACCGCACGCCATCCCGACCGCGCGCGACGCGTTCGGGCTGCCGATCCACTCCCCCACCGTGCGATACGACGCCGTCTCGCCGAAGGGAATGCGTTCGAGCGCGCGCCACACGCGCACGCGAAACGGAGTGCCGACCAGCACGAGCGGCAAATCGAACGACCGGCGCTCGCCGTCGAAGTACTCGCGCAGTTGGCGCGTGGCGTCGCAGTCGAGCTCCGGGTCGAAGCGCCAACCCGCCGGCGCCCGCTCCGCATCACCGCGGATACCGACTCTCACCAGCCCGTTCTCTCCCCAGGCAACCAGGACCTTTCCGAACGGCGACGATAGAAACGTATACGAAATCGACATGGCTCCTCCTTCGTGTCGTTTCATGGATACGCGAGATTGCTCGGCACCCGCCACCGCGGAATGAACGCGGAATTCGAGGGCTAGAACTGCGCGAACAACTGCTCGAGCGAGCGGGGCTGGCGGTCCATCGTGAGCTTCCGCTGATGTTCGAGCTTCTGCTCCATCGTCGGCAGGTTCGGGTTGCGATAGAACACACCGGTGTAGAAACGCTCTTGGTTGAGCGCGAGCCGGAAGGCCGCGGCGATGTCGGTGGGATCGTGGTCCTCGGAAATCGGTGAAACGCGCTCCTTCATGAAGTCGAACGTGATCACCTGGTTGAACGTGGGGCACGGAGAGACCAAATGGACGATCGAGAAGCCCGGGTGCGCGACCGCGGCCTGCACGAGCTTGGAGACCTGCTTCACGTCGGACGAAAAGCCGCGCGCGACGAAACTCACACCGTACGACAACAGCATGGGCAGCGGATCCAGCGGTGGATCTTCGAGTCCGAAGGGGGTCGTGCCCGACACCATACCCATGGGCGAGGTCGGCGAGACCTGCCCCTTGGTGAGCCCGTAGATCCCGTTGTCGATGATCATGTAGGTGATGTCGGGGTTGCGGCGCGCGGCGTGCGGCAGGTGGCCGCCTCCGATCGAAAAGCCGTCGCCGTCGCCACCCACGACGAACACGTGCAGGTTCGGATTGGCCGCCTTGACGCCGATCGCCGACGGCAGCGCGCGCCCGTTCCAGCGAACGCGCCGTGGCGAGATTGGTAAAATTGATCGCGGCAATGACCATCAGTACCACGGCCGCAACGAGCAGGATGTACGCGTATTTCCGGTTTCCGGTAAGCGCGTCGTGCAGCTCCGACAAAGGCCGGATTTTAAAATGGGTTCGCGCCGCGTCTTCAGCGCTCCACGTTTTTTTGATGAATGCCGGAAATTGCGCCTGTAAGTCCTCGATGCGCGCGTTTGGCTCTAATTGAATGTACGTATCGAGAAATGAGCTCCGCCAATTGGTTTT
>JAKEHA010000130.1 GCA_022615275.1 Candidatus Latescibacterota bacterium | reverse complement strand
GTCGACGAGGAGCGGGCGGCCGAACGCATCGATCGATATATGGAGCTTGTCGTGGTGCTGGTGCGCAACCCCGAAGGGCCCCGCGTCGAAGAAGGACCACTGCGCATTCGCGTCCCATCCGCTTCGCATCACCGTGTGTCCCGCCCACGGAAACGTGACCGTCGGGCCGATGCGCGGCGTGTTGCCTTCGCGCCCGTTGGTGGCGATGTAGCTCCAATCGGGGCGATTGTAAGCCTTCGCGGCGGCGAGCAATCTCTCGCGGTTGTCGCCCCGGTCGGAGTCGTTGGTCTGCGGGGAGGTGCCGTCGGGACGCATCGTGTACGCGAGATAGGTCCACATGCGCTTGACGTCGACCCCGATCGAGTCCGCCACCGGATAGCCGAAGCGCCGGAACGTGTCGACGTAGTCGTCGAGCCGATCCGCGGCGATGCGGTGGTACGAGGCCGTGAGCTCGGCCTCCGCGCCGTCCGGGTACACCAGCTCGTCGACCAACCAGCCGATCTTTTCCTGCGAGTACGCGCGCCAGCCCCCCGCGTCGCGGAACTCGGGCCACGCGCACCCGATGGCCCCCAGCGAGCTCACTTCGCTGACCGCCCAGTTGTTGGCGTCGCGCCGGTGGAACAGCATCAAGTACTGCGCGTGCTCGAGCACACTCGACAACATGAGGATGCGGGTGGCGGGCGAAAACTCGTCGGCCATTTGCATGCCGTAGAACACCGGCAGCCAGCTGCGCACACGCATGGCCGTCTCCAGTCCCTTCCATCCGCCGGTGCACGTCGCGTGCGACGGACGTGGGTTGGCGAGAATCCAATCGCGAATATCCCGGTCGATGCGCTCCGCGTACTCGGGGCGGCCGGTATTGAAGTAGCTGCCCATGAGCGGCTCCAGAAAGTCCATGCAATGGAACGCCCAGTTCCACTCCGGCGTCCCGTTGGGACCCGCGAAGCTCCAGTCGAGTCCTCCCCCGGGCGCGCGCGGGACGGTGGCGCGCTCGCCGATGAACTCGAAATCGTCGGCGAGAATGGCGTCCGCACGCGGACTGCGCTTGTCGGTGGCTTCGACGCGAATATGTCGAAGCCACTTCGCGGTCGGGGCGGTTCGATAGTAATGAATGAGCGCGTTGCACGCGGACGGATAGTCGTTTGCGAGCACGGCCTGCTTCACCTTGGCCAGCGCGGGACGATCGAGATTGAGACTATCGAAGAGAAGAGCGACGCGCTCGGGCGCGTTCGCGCACACCCACTTGACGCTGCGCGGGTCCGCTTCGTCGGCGGTGCGGCCGAGGGGGGAGACGAGTGCCGCCCCGATCAACAGGGTGAACGCGGTTGCGGCCGCGCTTCGCGGCCGGAGGAACGGGCGCCGGGCGTGAAGGGTCGGCCGCATGTGCCGAACGCTACGCCGGTACGCTCTCGAGCAACCGATCGATCAAGTCGTCGGTGGAAACGCCGTCCGCGTCGGCGTTGAAGTTGGTGACGATGCGATGGCGCATCACCGGGTGCGCGATGGCGCGTACGTCGTCGATGCTCGGGATGGGCCGGCCGTTCATCACGGCGCGCACCTTGGCGCCGAGCACCAGGTTCTGGCCCGCGCGCGGACCGGCGCCCCAGGAGACGTACTGTTTCACCTGCGGAATCGATTCGTCGCGGGTCGCGCGCACCAAACGAATCGCGTAGCGCAGCACGTGCGAATCGACCGGCACCGTGCGTACCAGCTCCTGCGTGCGAAGAATGTCGTTCGCCTTCAATACCACCTTGGGCGTGATGGACTGCGGGGACGTGGTGGCTTCGACGATCTGTATCTCTTCCTCTTCGGACGGATAGTCGACGCGAATGTTGAACATGAAGCGGTCGAGCTGGGCCTCCGGGAGTGGGTAGGTACCTTCTTGCTCGATCGGGTTCTGTGTCGCCAGCACGAAGAAGGGCAGGTCGAGGTTGTAGGTCTGCCCGCCCGCGGTGACCTTCTTCTCCTGCATCGCCTGCAGGAGGGCGGCTTGCGTCTTCGGCGGGGTACGATTGATCTCGTCGGCCAGGATGACGTTCCCGAACACGGGTCCGGGGATGAAGCGGAACGAACGCTTGCGCGACGCGGCGTCCTCCTCCAGGATCTCGGTGCCGGTGATGTCGGACGGCATCAGGTCGGGCGTGAACTGGATGCGCGAGAACTTGAGGTCGAGCGCCTGGGCGACGGTCGATATCAGGAGTGTCTTGGCGAGACCGGGCACGCCCACCAGGAGACAGTGGCCGCCCGCGAAGAGCGCGATCAGCAGCTCTTCGATGACCTCGTTCTGCCCGACGATTGTCTGGCCGATTTCGGCGCGCAGGGTGTCGCAGGCCTCGTTGAACTTGCGGACGTCGTCCATGGTGGCGGCGTGGGTGATCTGGGTCATCTCGAAGTCCTTTCTGGCATGCGGACAATGTAGCAAATCGGCGCTCGAAAGCCCACGGCCTTATACACCGGCCCCACGGTCGCGTGTCAGTGGTACAATCAGCACTCACAGGAGGTGCCCCCATGGCAGACTCGGTTCAGAAGGTCGACTACTGCTACGCGACGGTGTCGAGGAAACCCGGTCAGGGCGCGGAGATTCTCGCGGAGCTGGCGAAAGCCGGTATTAACCTCGACGCTTTCTCCGGTTTCCCGCGCAAGAAGGGCCGGGCGCAGCTGGATCTCGTCACCACCCGCATGCCCAAGCTGCGGCGCGTGGCCGCGAAGAGCGGATGGAAGGTAAGCCCGGTCAAGAAGGCGTTTCTCATTACGGGCGTGAACAAGGCCGGTGCCGTGCACTACCACGTGAAGAAGCTCGCCGATGCCGGCATCAGCATCACGGCCGCGGACGCGGTGTGCGCCGGCATGGGTCGCTACGGGATGATTCTCTGGGTCAAGCCGCGCGACTACGCGAAAGCGGCGAAGGCGCTGAAGGCGAAGTAGTAGAGCACGCGTATCTGCCCCGAAGCGAACTTCCGCAGCGAGCCATGATTGCGTATCAGACGCGAGCGAGGACCTGAGAGCGGAGGGGCGGATACGCGGGCAGCCCTCACCCCGCCAGGATGCGGTTGAGCCGCTCGACGCCCAGGAGCACACGTTGCGTCGCTTCGCCCGCGAAGCAGATGCGGATCCAGCTCGCGAAGTCCGCGCCGAAGTCTTCGCCCGGTGCCACCGATACGCCCGCGTCGAGGAGCTCATCGATCACCTCGGTGTACTCGCGACTGCGCAGGTATCCCGTGATCGGGAAGAAGAAGTAGTACGCGCCTTCCGGTATCGGGGCTTCGATGCGCAGGGCCTGCGCAACGCGGTCGCGAATCGACTGGCATTCCGCCACGAAGCGCCCCGACCACAGGCCGCGCGTGCGCACCGGCTCGATCATCATCTGCTGCGCGATCGTGGACGGGCCGTACAGTTGGTGCACCATGGCCTTGTTGATGGCGCGGACTACGCTCGCTTCGGCGACTGCGTAGCCCAAGCGCAGTCCCGCGAACATGAAGAGCTTCGAGAACGTGAACACGGACACGGTGCGCTCGAACATCCCGACCAAGCTGCCCGGCGAAATGTGCGAGCGCCCGTCGAAGGTCATGCCGTCATACGCTTCGTCGGAGATGAGCCAGAGATCGTTGAGCCTGGCGAAGCGCCCGATCGCTTCCAGCTGTGCGCGCGTGAGCACCTTTCCGCTGGGGTTGTTGGGGCTGTTGAGGTAGATGGCCGCCGTCTTCGGCGTCACGCGCGCGTCGAGCATCGCGAACACGTCGGGCTCGTGGTACAGCCGCGTATAGAACGGCACTTCGATGACGTTTCCCCCCGCGGCGCGCACCATGCCGCGAAAGAACGGCCAGTACGGTGACAGCATCATGACGTCGTCGCCCTCGTCGATGAGCGCGGCGACAGTGGCGCTCAACGCGTTGGTCGCACCCGCGGTGACGAGCACGTTGTCGCTCGATACCTGAATCGCGTTGTCTTCGCCCAGCTTGGTGACGAGTGCATCGCGCAGGGCGGGAATCCCGAAGGTGTCGCAGTAGCGATGAAAACCGGCGTTCGTCCGCATGAAGGTGGCATCGATGGGAAGCGGGTACGGAGGCGGCGCGTACGCGTCCCCGATATGGAGACCGACGAGATCGTCGCCGGCCGCGGCCATGCGCGCGCGAAACTTTTCGTACACGGAGCCGGTGATGCGGTCGGATCGCTCGGCAAATCGTGGGAAGCGCGGCATGGGAGGGATGGTACACTATCGGGCCGGGCCCGTGCGAGGGGCGGCCTGGAGGAGGAGGACTCGATGATTCGCCGCTGGAGCGTTGGCGTGGTCATGGCGGGGTTGGTCGCGTGCGCGCCGACCCACCAATTGACCGACACTGCCAGCGACGTGTACAACCTGGCCTCGGCCAACCCGCGTCTGGCGACGTTCATCACGTTGATCGAAGCCAGCGGTCTCGACGCGAAGATGCGCGCGAGCGATCCCGTCACCGTGCTCGCACCCAACAACGACGCGCTAAACACTCTCGGACCCGACCGCGTTCGCTACCTGTTGAGCGAGGCGGGAGCTACGGAATTATCGGAGCTGATGAGCGCGCATGTTTTCCCGGGCGCATATTCGGGCGAAGACATCGCGCGCGGGAAGCTGCCGAAGAGTCTCGCGGGCACGCGCGTCACCGGCACCAAAGCCTCCGACGGCCTCCCGCGATTGGAAGGAACGGGAAATATCCTGGAATCGATGAAGGGCTCGAACGGATTCGTTCACGTCATCGATCTGGTACTTCGATAATCGAGGGGAGCACCGGGAGCGAGGCGGTCTGGAAGCGCTAGACCGCACCGAAGAGACTGGTGGGCCCCACCACGGCCCGCCTTTGGGGGCGGCGTCGCTCCCATAATTCTCAAGCGAATAAAAGTGCCCCTGTTCCGTTCGCGAGAATATCAGGGCGACGCCATCACTCGTCAATACGGTACGCCCGGATGATGGAACGCGCGTGTGTGGTGGTTTGGGCTCGCGTCGAGGGCTTCCCTCGACGCGAGCCTCAACTCTAGGGCGGGGCGATGGTCGCTCGAACGCGATTTCTGCAGTGCGATCTCACACCGAATTGCATGATCGCGCTGCAGTTTGAGCGGAGAGCGAGCCATTGCCCCGCCCTCGAAACTACTTCTGACCGGCTTGCGCGAGCCAGCTTTCGTACTCCATGGCGCGCGCGGCGCGGCGGGCGCTTTCGTCGCCCTTCATCTTGGCGACGATGTCGAGTGCGCCGTCGATACCCGACGACACGCCGCCCGTCTCGAGGACGATGTCGGCGTCCTTGCCGACCGTATCGAGCCAGCCGCGCATATGTTCGGACGAGCCTTTGCCCGCCACCACCAGCACGTCGGGCCACGGGCAGTTACCGATGCGGAAGTCGGGCTCGATTTCGAGGCCGCCGCTGCGGATGGCGCGGCCGTCTTCGGAGACGGTGTAGACGTAGAAGCCGCCCGCGATCGCGAAGACCTCCGTCGGGCCGGTGACGTCGAACAGATCGACGCCGTCGTACAGAACGACCGCGACGTGGGTGAGGCTCTTCACCGCCGCGAGCGCATGATCACACGACCTGCAGTTGCCGTTCTTCTCCGTGATCACGGCGTTGCCCGCGCACACGTCGTTCGGGCAGACGTAGCCCGCGCGCGCGCTGGGGTCGTAGCAGTTGCCGGGTCCGCCCGCGATCGCCGCCGACGCGATCAGTAATAGCATGGCTGTGCACACGAGGGTTCTCATGGTTCGACTCCTTGGGTTTAGTTCCAGTGCGACCAACTCGGATAGATCTCTTCCCACCAATGCTCCAGCATGCGCGCATCGAGTGCGATGACGCCTGCGCGCGACGTTTGTTCCGGCAGCGGCACGTAGCTCGCGAGCCGATCGACGACGCGCTCGCGCTCGGCGCCTTCCGCGCGCGCAATCAGGTGCCACAACGTGACCGCATCGGACTCGGTGGCCGCGGCCAGGACGGCGTCGATCGCGCCCGCGGGTGCCGCGTCGAAGTCCACGCGCGCGAGCGCATCACGAAGCTCGGTGCGCGCTTGCGTTTCGTGCGGGGTTCCCGGACCCACATTCGCGCGCAAGTCGCAGCGCGCGCCCGCGGGCACGATCACTTCGCGGCCGTCGCGTTCGAAGGAGACGAAGCCCAGCGTCACTTCCAGCGAGCCGTTGCCTTCGGCGTCGACCGCGAGGTGATACTGGCAGCCGAGGTCTTCGGCCACGCCCGAGGGGGTTTCGACGAAGAACAGGCGCGGCGGCGCCCAGATGAAGGCGCTCACTTCGCCGCGCGCGAGCTCGACGCGATGCTCCTTCTCGCTCGAGCCCTTGAGGCGCAACGCACTCGCGGGTCCGACGGTCACGTGGCCGATGTTGGCGACGTCGATGCGGGCGCGCGAGGCGGCGTCGGTCTCGAGC
>JAKEHA010000129.1 GCA_022615275.1 Candidatus Latescibacterota bacterium | reverse complement strand
GGGGCTACCCCGGCCCCCGCTCGTCCCCCACCACCCCGAAGCTCCGGAACAGCTCGTTCTTGAGCATGGCCAGGTCGATCTTTCGATAAAGCTTGCCGTCTTCGGCGTACGCGATCGAGCCCGACTCTTCGGATACGACGATCACGAGCGCGTCGGTCTCCTCGGCCAGCCCCAGCGCCGCGCGGTGCCGCATGCCCATCGATTGCGCGGCCCGCTGGTCCTGCGAGAGCGGAAGCGTGCACCCGGCGGCCACCACGCGGTCGTTCTGGATCACGATGGCGCCGTCGTGCAAGGGGCTCGGGCGCGTGAAGATGCTCTCGATCAGCTCGGCCGACACGCGCGCGTCGATCGGTGTCCCGGTCTCGACGTAGTTTTTCAAACCCATGTCCTTCTCCATCACGATCAACGCGCCCGTCTTCTTCTCCGACATTTCCTGGACGGCTTTCACCACTTCGGGAATTACGCGGCTCTGGCGCATGGTGACGAAGCGCGAGAGCAATCGATTCTGTCCCAGCATCGAGAGAGCGCGACGCAGCTCGGGCTGAAAGATGATCACGAACGCGATCACCCACGCCGTGCGCAGGCTCGAGATGAGCCAGTTGACCGCGATCAGGTTCATCCACTGCGCGATCACCGACAGGAGAAACAGGACGATCAAGCCGAAGAACATGTGCACGGCGCGCGTGCCGCGCATCAGAGCAAAGAGGTGATACAGGAGAAACGACACGATCGCGATGTCGATCACGTCGACGATGACTTCCATGGGAACGTGCGGCATGTGAGGCCGGGGGCGACGGCGTCCAGTGGGACTGGCGCAATTCGCCCCCCGAAGCACGGATACAGCAGCTTGCGGGGCGCGTCAAGCCCCCGCTGGAGCAGCTTCTATCTAGAGGACGCAGGTGGTGAACCCGCCTCCGGCGTGCCCGAAGTGGGCGCCGAAGCGCGCAAAGTCCGCAAGGTCCACCAACTCGTCGCAGTCGAGATCGACGCAGTTGACGCCGGCGTCGCCGAATGCCGCCCCGAAAAGCGCGAAATCGGCGACGTCCACGACGCCACTCAGGTTGAAATCGACGGTTCGTGTACCGACTAGGTCCGGATCGGTGACCGCGTTGTCCCCTAGCGGGCACATCAGGTAGCACACCCCGCCGGCGGGACTCCACGCACCCGTGACGGCCAGGGCGACGACGAGTAACAGCGTTCCGAAAGCCAAGCACTTGTTCATGACGAGCCTCCCGCGTACCTATGCAATGACGAACGAATATTAGCCGACGCTCAAAGCGCCGGATGCGAATTGATACGCCGTGGCTGGCTTACGGTTGTCGGAGACGCGGCGACGGCTGGCCCGTCGAGCGGTTGTGGTCGCGTAGGTAGTGTAGACACGCTGCCACCGATTGTCAACTCCGCAGCATGCGGTTGCCGGGTCCGTCGGAGGAAATCGCGTCGAGGACGCGCAGCAGCTGCACCGTCTCGCGCACGTCGTGCACGCGTACCATCTCCACGCCGGCCTGGTGGCAGCGCGCGGCCACGGCCAGGCTGCCCACGACGCGCTCGCCTGCGGGCGCGTCGTCCAGGATGGTTCCGATGAAGGCCTTGCGCGACGCGCCCACCATCACCGGATAGCCCAATTTGCGCAGGGTCTCGACGTTCTTGAGCAGCGCGATGTTGTCCTCGAAGCGCTTGCCGAAGCCGATCCCGGGATCGATGACGATGCGGTCGCGCGCGATACCGCCTTCGATCAAGGCGCGCGCGCGTTCGTCGAGATAGCGGCCGACGTCGCGCAGCACGTCTTCGTACTTCGGTTCGACTTGCATCGTCTTGGGCTCGCCCAGCATGTGCATCAGCACGACGGGGACATCCTCGCGCCAGCGCAGCACGTCGATCATCGCGGGGTCGCGGCCCGCGGTGACGTCGTTGACCATGGTGGCGCCGGCGCGCAGCGCGGCGTCGGCCACCTTGGGCTTGCGCGTGTCGATGGAGATGGGTGCGGCGAGCGGGCCGTGGTCGAGGCCCCCGCGCACGAGCGCTTCGATCACCGGTACCACGCGGTCGATCTCGAGCGAGGCGGGCACGGGCTCGGAGCCGGGCCGGGTCGATTCGCCGCCCACGTCGACGATGGCGGCACCGTCTTCGACCATGGTGTGCGCGTGTGCCACCGCGGTGCGCACGTCGGCGAAGCGCCCGCCGTCTGAGAAGGAATCGGGGGTCACGTTGAGGATGCCCATGACGAGGGGTGCGCGTGTAAAAGCGATCTTACGGTCATTGAACCGCAAGGATCCGCTGGGGGAGTGGGATGTGCGCATTTAAAAAAGAACAGCGCCGCAAAGCGGCGCTGTTTACGAGGTCGGCCCGGGCTCCGCGATGGGCGGAATCCCGGGGATCTTCTTGCGCTCGGGCTCGACCGCGCGCTCGGTGGCCGCTTCCTCGGCCGGCTTCACGGCGAGACGCGGCGGCAAAGGCTCGAGCGTACCGCCTTCCAGGATCACCTTGATCTCGGCGGCGTCGAGCGTCTCGCGCTCGAGCAATGCGTTCGCCATGCGGTGCAGGATGTCGATGCGGTCTTCGAGAATCTTCTTCGCGCGGTCGTACGACTCGTCGATGATGCGCTTGATCTCGTCGTCGATCTCCTGCGCGGTCTTTTCGCTGTACTCGGGTGTTTGCGTGATGTCGCGGCCGAGGAACACCTGCTCGTCGCGCTCGCCGAAGGCGATGGGCCCGATCTTCGGACTCATGCCCCACTGCATGACCATCTTGCGCACCAGCTTCGACACCATCTGGATGTCCGACTGCGCGCCGCTGCCCATGCGGTTCAGCACCATCTCTTCGGCCACGCGGCCGCCGAGCGCCTGTGTGATGGTGTCCAAGCACCACGCCTTCGAGTATTCGGAGCGATCGTCTTCGGGGAGAAAGAAGGTCAGCCCGCCCGCGTTGCCGCGCGGGATGATCGTCACCTTGTGCACCGGGTCCGAGTACTCGAGCGCCGAACCCACCACGGCGTGTCCCGCTTCGTGGTACGCGGTCAGGCGCTTGGTCTCTTCCTTGACGACGCGGCTCTTGCGCTCGGGGCCCAGGTAGATCTTGTCCTTGGCCTCCTCGAGGTCGTCCATCATGACTTTGTTAGAATTGCGCCGTGCCGCGAGGAGCGCCGCCTCGTTGACCAAATTGGCGAGGTCGGCGCCGCTCATGCCGGGAGTTGCGCGCGCGAGCACTCCCAGATCGACGTCTTCGGCCAGCGGGGTCTTGCGCGAGTGAACCTTGAGCACGCCTTCGCGGCCGCGCACGTCGGGCAGGTCGACCACGATGCGACGGTCGAAGCGGCCCGGGCGCATGAGCGCGGGGTCCAGAACGTCGGGGCGGTTGGTCGCGGCCACCAGAATCACGCCTTCGTTCGATTCGAAACCGTCCATCTCGACCAACAACTGATTGAGCGTCTGCTCGCGCTCGTCGTGACCGCCGCCCAGGCCCGCGCCGCGGTGACGCCCGACCGCGTCGATCTCGTCGATGAAGAGAATGCAGGGCGCGTGCTTCTTACCGGTCTCGAACAGGTCGCGCACGCGCGAGGCACCCACACCCACGAACATCTCCACGAAGTCGGAGCCGCTCATCGAAAAGAAGGGCACATTGGCTTCGCCCGCGACCGCGCGCGCCAAGAGCGTCTTGCCGGTGCCCGGAGGCCCGAGCAGGAGGGCGCCCTTGGGAATGCGGCCCCCGAGCTTCTGGAACTTCTTGGGCTCCTTCAAGAACTCGATGATCTCTTGCAGCTCTTCCTTGGCTTCGTCGCAGCCGGCCACGTCGTTGAAGGTGACGCGCGGGCGGTCGCCGCCGAACATGCGCGCGCGCGACTTGCCGAAGCTGAACGCGCGGTTGCCGCCCACTTGCATTTGCCGCATGAACAGCAACCAAATGCCGAAGATCAACAGGAGCGGAATCGCGGAGCCGAGGACTTTGACCCACGTGCTGCCGCCGGGAATCTGCCCCTCGACGATGGTGGAGGGATTCTTCTCCAAGATTCTTTGCGGGAGGTCCTTGTCCTCCGCGGGGAGCACGAGCACGAACTGCTCGACTTTCACTTCGCGGGTGCGGCCGCGCTCGGTGGTGGCGGGCACGGAGACCACGGTCGGTGTCGCGAGCTGGCCGCGCACCTCGAGTCCCTTGAACGTGATCTTTTTGACGTTGCCTCTGTCGACTTGGGCCAGGAACTCCGAGTACGAGATGCGGTACTGCGGCTCCTTGCCCATCTCGAACATCTGGAACGCCACCAAGAGGACGAGCACGAGGACGATCCAGAACACCATCGCGCGCAGCGGGCGCGTGGGCCGGCCCAGCGGAGGCCGCGTCGGAAGTGTGGGGCGACCCGAGGGTCGCTTGTCGGGATCTCGGTAATCAGGCATGGCGTGTCGCGCGCTATCGACCCAAGCCGGGGTCGAGCGCCGCTATGAATGGTAAGTTACGATAATTTTCGTCGTGGTCCAGTCCGTATCCTACCACGAACGTATCCGGGATCTCATGGCCGAGGTATCGAATGGGGATTCCGGCCCGGCGAGGGGTGACGCGCTTGCGCAAGAGGGCGCACACTTCGAGGCTGCCGGGATTCCGTAACCTCAACATGTCCACAATATAAGCCAGGGTCATGCCAGTGTCTATCACGTCCTCGACCAAGAGGATATCGCGGCCGTCGATGGAGGTATCGAGGTCCGAAATGATCCGAACCGCCCCCTTCGACCGGGTCGATTCATAAGAAGATACCCGCATGAATTCGATGTGATGGGGAATCGTCAGGTGCCGAATGAGGTCGGCCAAAAAGACCACCCCGCCCTTGAGGAGGCTGATGAGAATGGGGTGGCGGTCGGCATAATCGACCGAAATCTCCCGGCCCAAACGGGCCACGATATCGTCGATCTCGGCCGCGGTGACGAGGATCTGGCCGGGCGACCGGTGGTCGGGGTGGTTCCGGCTCACCTCGGGGTCGCTTTCAATCGTACGACCCGCGCGGTGGTCGGTCCGACGCGGCCTTCCTCGCTGGTCGCCAGGCCGGGGACCCAATGGATCGTCTCGCCCTCGACGACGATCGCACGCTCGCGGCGTCGACGCGGGATCTTCCGATCGACGAAGAGGTCGGAAAGCTTCTTGTGTCCGGCCAGGCCGAAGGGGCGCATGCGATCGCCCGCGCGCGGCGCGCGCGCCCGGAGCGGCGTCGAGATGGCGTCGGCGTC
>JAKEHA010000128.1 GCA_022615275.1 Candidatus Latescibacterota bacterium | reverse complement strand
GTAGAAGCCGCCGGGCCCGCTCCCCACGACGGCGACGCGCAGGGCCCGGGGACCGGTCACGGCGCGCTCGCCGCCGTTCTCAGGTAGCCCGCCACCGCTTTGCCCTCGCGCTCGCGCAGATTCAGACAGTCGCCGATGGTGTCGGACACTTTGGCCAGATTGGCGTCGGTTCCGTCGACCTGGTGCGTCGGCATCGCGAAAAACTTGCGCGCCGCCTCCAGGCGCTGCTCCGAGCATCCGGTCGCATAGTACGGAAGGTACGCGGTGAACTCGGGCGGGATGCGGGCGGTGATGCGATCGTAGTTCTTCGTCATCCACGCGTAGACCTTGTCGCGGCCCGCCTCGGTGTCGAACATCCCGAAGACGGCCTGGTACATCTCCGTCGGCCGCACCTTATCCGAGAGCGCGTACTCCAGCACCGCGTCCTGCAACTTGGGATCGTCGAACTTGCCCAGCGCCGAGAGGTACCGGCTGCGGTCCGCGGGGACCTTGCTGGTCTCGAACTTCTGCTGGTACAGGAGAAAGTCCTCGCGCGTACCCTCGCTCGCCGCGACACCGAGCACCGCTCCCGCGATGGTGGCGTCGATCGACGAGGGATCTTCCACGTAACGCTTCGCGAGGTCCTTGCAGTACGCGCGCACCTCGGGGTCGCGACCGTCGTCGCCGAGCCACATGATCAGTCCGGGGCGCAGGAGCTTCACCGCTTCGATGTCGTCGGGGCGCGGCTCGATGCCGAACTCGTCGCGCGCGGGACCCAGCGTGCGCCGCACGTAGCCCGCGAAGGGCTCCGCCAAATCGTCGGTGATGAAGGGCATCTTGAGGCTCCCGAGATCGGCGATCAGCGCCGCCACGATCTGCGGGTCGGGGTGCTTCGAGAAGGCGGCCGCGAGCGCCAGGTACTCGTCGCCGGAGATCTCGCCCGCGTTGAGCAACGCGCGCGCGTTACCGAGGAAGCGGGCGCGCTCGCGATCGTCCATGGTCCGGTCCGGGTTTTCGGCCAGCTTCATCATCATGTCCGCGGGCACGACCCATCGGTAGTAACCCACCCCCCCGGCGTCGGGCATCACCCAGTCGACTTGTCCGTGCACCTCGACGCTGGTCGACGTCTTGTCCAGCACGACCACGCGCGTCTGCACGTTCTTGCCGTCCGAGATCTTGAGGCGAACGGGCGTGGTCCACACCTGCTCGTCGGCCTTCGCACCCGCGTTCAGGAAGCGCCGTTGCGAGAGGGTCACGAGTCCGTTGGCATTGACGTCGACTTTCACCAGCGGGTAGCCGGGCTGTTCGAGGAAGCTCTGCAGCATCGGCTGCAGGTTCTTGTCGGCCGCCTGCGAGAGCGCCGAGAACAAGTCGGCGGCCACCGCGTTGCCCCACTTGTGGCGATCGAGGTAATCGCGCACGCCGCGCTGGAACGCATCCGGCCCGATGAACTCCTCCGTCATGCGCAACACGGTGCGTCCCTTCTCGTAGGCGAGGCCCAGGTCTTCCATGATGTCCGCACCCGAGTCGACCTCGCGACGCACCGTCGTAGTCGACGGGCGCGCGTCGCTCATCATGACCTGGTTGACTTCCCCCAGCTCGTGGGTGTCCAGGCGGTACTCGGGGAACACCTCGTGCGTGATCTTCATCGCCAGCCAGTCGGCGAAGGACTCGTTGAGCCACAGATCGTCCCACCACGACATCGTCACCCAGTCCCCGAACCACATGTGGGCGAGTTCGTGCGTGGTCACCATGGCGACACTGCGCTTCTGCGCCACGCTGGCGGCCGCGGGGTCGATCAACAGGATCTTGTCGCTGAACGTGACCAATCCCGGGTTCTCCATCGCACCCGGCCAGTACTCCGGGATGGCGATGAAATCGAGCTTCTCGTACTGATACGTGGTGCCGAAGTACTCCTCGAGACGCGCGAGGATGCGCGGCGTGATGGAAGCGCCGTGCTTCGCGAGCGCCTTGGCCCCCTTCACGGTATAGATGCGCCCGGGAATCGAGAGCCCGCTGATCGCCACGCTCTCCAGCGGCCCGACCGCGATTGCGATCAGATACGAGGAGGTCGGCGGCATGCGCTTGAACACGAGCGTCTTCGTCGACGCGCCCCGCGTCTCTTTCTCGACCGGCGCGTTGCTCACCGCCTCCTGCTGGAGCGGGACCGTAATCGTCGTCTGCCAGGGAATCTTGTAGCAGGGCTCATCCCAGCACGGGAACGCCTTGCGGCAATCGAGCGCTTCCATCTGCGTGAACAGATAGCCGCGGCCTTCGTGGAGCACGCGATAGAGTCCGACGGCGCGCGTGTTGTACGGCTTGGAGAAACGGATCGAGAGCACGTAGTCGCCCGGCGCCAGGTCGCTGTGCGCGGTTGCGCGCCGGGTCCCGCGATCGCCGGCGTCGGTCACGTCGATCGCGATCGGGCCGCCGTTCCCTTCCAAAGTCGCGCTGTCGAGGGTCATCTCCTCGGCGTGGAACAAGAAGTCCCGCGTCGTCTTCTGCACCCGCAGGTCGATGCGCACCGAGCCGTTGTAGTTCTCCTGGCCGGCATCGAGGTTCAACTCGACCGATTGGAAGGTCGGCGCGACGTTGGGATCGAGCCGGGGCTCGTCCGCAAGCGCCGGCCCGATACCCACGCACACGCAGGCGAAAAAGAGTCCGGGTCGCAGCAGGCGACCGAGCATCGAAGCACGAAGCCGCATGGAATGTCTCCTCTGAAAGAAAAGCGACGCTGCTGGCGTGGCGGATTCTAGCATACGGGACGAGGCCGGTGTGGGTTGCGCTAGCGCCCGCGCAGAGCGCGCGCGATCCAGACCGTCCGGTATACGGACGTCCAGACCGTGCCGGCCGCGATCACGACCACAACACCTGTGACCACCGAGCCGGGAATCCACCCGGCGCTCGCGCACACGCTCGGATCCAGGATCGAGCCCAGCCCCAGGAGCATCATTCGCTCGGCGCGCTGCATCAGCCCCACCTTGCACAGGACACCCAGGCTTTCGCCCCGCGCGCGCGTGTAGCTCACGAGCAGCGAACCGCCGAGGGCCACCACGATCGCAACCGCGGTCCAACCCGACGAGAAATAGAACGCCAATCCGGCGAAGGCCGCGAACTCCGTGAAGCGGTCGAGGGTCGAGTCGAGGAAGGCGCCGCGCGCGTCGGCCGCGTGCGTGCCGCGGGCGACTTCGCCGTCCATGACGTCCGCGATACCGCTCACGAACACCAAGAGGCCCGCGCTGGGAAAGTGGCCGGTCGCGTACGCGACCATGCTGCCCAGCCCGCACCCGACCGCGAACAGATTATAGAAGAGCGGCGTCAAGCCGATCGCGATCGACGCCCGCGTCAGCGGCCGAATCAGCCAGTAGAACCAGTTGCGAACCCAGAAGCCGAGCACGAACGACCCGCCGCGGCCCGTCAGGTCGCCGCTCGAGGAGCGCGCGCCCGTCAGTCGATACGCGAGCATGCTGGCGAACGCGAAGGCGATCACGCCGCCCAGGGCGGCCAGCTCGGTCCTCACGCGTCTCCCCGATCGACGGACGCGGCCGCGGGTGCCGCGGCGCGATTCGCTTCCACCCTGCGCATGGCGCGAATGACGCGCAGTGCTTTCGGCCACAAGAGAATCACGGGAAAACGGCGCTCGCTCTTGGTCAGCTCGATGCGCACGCCCGAGCGCCGCTCGATCTTGCGCACGATGTAGTCGAGCCAGTCGTCGAAGGTGAGCATGTACTTGAACCAGCGCAGGGTCGCGCGTGCCTTCGAGCGCCGGAAGAACGCGGCCCACCGCCGGCGCTCGCGCCACGACGGATTCTTCGCGAGCCGGTAGCGGTCGCCCTCGGCGACCAAACAGCCTTCGCGCGCCGCATCCTGCAGCACGCGGCCGTACACCAGCCGAAAGAAGCTCGCCTGGGCCTGAAATACCTCGAGCACGCGCGAGCGCGCCTCGGGACGGATTTCGCCCGCGTACGAGACCTCCATCATGCGGCGGCAGAAGTCGAGCACCCCGAACGACTCCCCGCGCAGGTAGATGGGCACCCAGTCGACCGTGAGGCGCCGGGCCGCCTCGATGCGCCGCTCGAACGCGAGGCGGTCGCGGTCGCTGCGCGCATAGACGATATGCACCCGCTGGGCGAGGCGTCCGCGAAAGAAATGGTCCTTCGCGTCCACGGAGAGCGCGAGCGTGAGGTCGTACTCGGTCACGACGAAACACTTGGCACCGGCGCGCATGCCGCCCGGGTCGTTGAGGTAGATGATGTTGGGCGGCAGCGCACGGTTCAGCGCGGCCATGATGCCGCTGTGGCGCGCCGCGGGAAGCCGCGAGCCGATGGACTCGTAGAAGCGCAGGTAATTCTCGACGACGACCACGAGGTCGGCGGCACTCTCCTCGCCGGGCGAGGTTCCGAGCAATCGCGACCCGAAGAAGACCACGGCGACCAGGTCGCGGCCGCACGCCTCGCGCAACAGCTCGACGACGTCGCGCACCTCGGGCGGTACGTGGTCCGCGGGTGTGGCTCCCGCGCGCGGGAACGGACGCACCACCGCGCCGTTCGACTCGGAATCTTTCGCGCTCTCCTTCATCGCCTTCCCGTCGTCTCGACGCGCGTGTCCGCGCCGCCGTGGTTATCGCGCGTGCCCGCTTCCTCGCGCGCCGCACGCCGCATCTCGGAGAGTTTATCACACATAGCTGCGCGCGTTCGCTCGACGATCTCGTCGTGGGAGGCAAGATCGTGGCCGTCGTACTCGATCACGGCCGCGGTCTCGACGCGGCAACGGATGCGGGTCAGTGTGCGGACGAAATCGGGCAGGCGCGCCGCCTGCCACAACCCGTCGATCACGACCACGTGAATCGTCCAGGCGCGCGCGCAGAGAAACGCGTCGAGCGCGCCCCGTTTCCACGGGCGAATCTCGCCGTCCTTGGTCCGGTGCCCCTCGGGAAACAGAACGATGGGATGCTCCGAGGTGCGTGCCGCGGCGGCGAGTTCTTCGAGCTCCGACCTACCCATCCTC
>JAKEHA010000127.1 GCA_022615275.1 Candidatus Latescibacterota bacterium | reverse complement strand
GTCTCCTGGGACGACGCCGAGGCCTATTGCCGGTGGGCGGGCAAGCGGCTGCCGAGAGAAGCCGAGTGGGAGAAGGCGGCGCGCGGCACCGACGGGCGCATGTTCCCCTGGGGCGAAGGCTTCGACCGCGCGCTGACCAACAACGGCGACCGCCTGCTGCCGATCATGAACTACCCGGCCGGTGTCAGTCCGTACGGCTGCTTCGACATGGCGGGCAACGCGGCGGAGTGGGTCGACGGTTGGTACGCCGCCTATCCACGCGGGCCCAACGACGTGGTTCCCATGGGAGTCCCCGACCGCAACGAGATCTTCAGCAAGGAGCGCCGCGTCTACCGCGGCGGTTCGTGGAACACGTTCTCCAAGTACCTTCGCTGCGCGAACCGGGAGAGCACGCCGCCGGACAAGCGCTGGGTCTACGTCGGTTTTCGTTGCGCGATGGACCCGCCCTGGGTCGGGAAATAGGACGACGTCCTGTCCCGGTGCGTACACGGGGTACGGGGATGTGAACCGGGGCGGACACCGGCCGTCGCTACGGCGGGGCCGCGGGGCACCCCGTCGATCCCGCAAGAATCTACATAACAACAGGTTACCAATAAGAGAAGGTGCCCCGCCGCGCGCGGCACGTGCGTTGCCATTCCGGCATCGGGCGGCGTCGTGGTCTCGACCCGCCGAACGATTCGAACATGCCCCGAACGACGCCTGCGGGGATTCGACCGCGCGTCGGGACAACACAAAGGAGTGACTCACGTGATACGCATCCGATGGTGCCAGAACCTCCTCGCGGCGACGCTCGTACTGGTATGGGCGTTGGCCGGCTGTGACAACGCGACCGACGCCGACACGGCCAACGACGTATCGAGCCGCGAACAAACGGTCGACCTCGACGATACCTACGGCGGTTTCAACACCGCCGACGAGGCTCCGGCCTTCGACGACCCCATGCTCCTCTCCGACTACGGCCCGGATGGCGACGTCGCGTACATCGATGACGTCGACACCACGCACACCGACCGTCGTCATCCGCGCCGCTATCTCATGATCACGTGGGGGAACCTGCGCTGCGATTCCCTCGTCGACGTCGCGCTCGACTGGACCGGCGGCCTGTGCGCCGAGAACGGCGTGATTCGCGTCGTGCGCACGATCCGCTTCGAGCGGCGCGATTACCTCGAACCGCGCACCTCGCGCGAGTGCGTCGAGTGGGTGTCTCACACCAAGCCGCACTTCGACGGCGTGATCGTGGCCCTCTACAAGACGATGGACTGCGACTCCCTGGTCGACCCGGCGGTGGTGGATACGCTGTGCGATCGACCGCTGTCGGTGACGTTCAAGACCGGGCCGCTGACGATCACATTCAGCGAGGACGAGTTGTCCGACCTGCACCGCGTCATTCCCGTCGACGACGCCGGCAACGCGGTCGCGTTCAACGTGATCACCCGCCGGCCGGACGCGTGCGCCAACGGATTCCTCGCGGGCCAATGGAAGCCTTCTCCGGGCCGCAACGCGAAGGGCGTGCAAGGCTGGTTCCGCGGCAAGTGGGTCAGCGAGAACGGCCTCCACATGGGCTACCTGCGCGGGTTCTACGGCATCCGCGCTCACGACGAGCGCGTCTTTTTCGGCAAGTGGGTCTCGGAGTCGGGTCGCTTCCGCGGCTTGCTGACGGGCCACTACGGCCTGTTGGAAGAAACCGACACCAACGCGCAAGGCTGGTTCGAAGGCGTGTGGTTCTCGCGCCAGCTGCGCTCGATGGGCGGGCTCGAGGGCGTGTGGGGGACGGGCGACGACGACAAGGAAGGCGGGTTCTTCCGTGGCGTGTGGCGCGAACGCTGCGCGCCGGCGGCGCTCTAGTTCCTGACGACGAATACTCCCCACGAGACGCCCTCGCGGTCTTAGACCGCGGGGGCGTTTCGCCTCTAGCGGAGCATCTTGAAGGCGTGCACCCAATCGTTGCGAAGGAACCCCGGGATGCACCAG
Source organism: Candidatus Latescibacterota bacterium (assembly GCA_022615275.1). Taxonomy (GTDB): domain Bacteria; phylum Krumholzibacteriota; class Krumholzibacteriia; order WVZY01; family JAKEHA01; genus JAKEHA01. The sequence goes on along the minus strand of JAKEHA010000127.1, from coordinate 4,757 downwards.
AGCACCGCCAGCGGCTCGATCGCGCGCGCCGCTTCGACCGCACCCAGGTCTTCGACTTCCCAGCCGAATTGGTCGAGAACTCCGGTGACCGTGTTCTTCGCTTCGGCGTCGTTGCCGCAGATGAACATCGTCGGCGGGCCGCCGGACAGCTTCGGGTGCACCATGAGCGCGCTTCCCACGCAGCTGAACGCCTTGACGAAGCGCGCACCCGAGAATTCGCGCTGCAATCGCTCCATCAGGCTCTCTTCGCTGGTGAAGTAATCGAGCACGCCGTTCTTGGGCGGTGTGTCCGAAATCGGGTTGGTGGTGTCGATGACGATCTTGCCTTCGATGTGGTCCTCGTCGGCGTCGCGCAGGACGTCCGCCGCAGCCGATCCCTTGACGGCCAGGACGATGACGTCGCCGAACGTCGACGTCTCGCGGAAGCTGGCGACGCGCACGCCCTGGCGCTGCGACGCGAACGCCGCCAGCTTGGCGGGATCGCGCGTTCCGATCGTCACGGAGTGACGGTGCTGCGAAAACCCGGCGGCCAGCGCCTTACCGACGTCTCCCGAGCCCAAAATACCGACTTTCATGATCGACTCCTCTGTTATGAGATCACGGTTCCGACTCGTCCGCGCGCGCGTCCGCCGAATCGGCGACTTCCAGGGCCTTGCCGAGCGTGCCCGCGCCCGGGAGCGGGGAGGCCGCGATCGCGCTGTCGCGTTGCGCCTGCGTGAGCGTGCGCGGCTCTCGCGACGCCTGGTCCGCTTGCTTCGAGCACGCTGCCACCACAGAGGCCATCGCGATCCCCCATACCAATGCCGATCGACGGCTGCTCATGGGAACCTCCTCGGGCTACACGACGATCTCATAGTACACCAGCGGCGTGTTTCGATAGACGACCCGGCCCACTTCGCGATAGCCGCATTTCGCGTAAAACGTCCCAGCACCCGCCTCGGCGTCGTACGCGTCCAGGCGAATCGCGTCCGCGGGCAATCGCGCCGCGATTCCACGCGCCGCTTCCAGGCACGCGCGCCCGATACCGGCTCGTTGCAGCGTCGGCTCGACGGCCATATCGATCAAGTACAGCGGTCGCGTGCGCGGCGAGAAATACGCCATGTCGATGGCCCACGGCTTGCGCGTCTGTAACGTGAGCGTGGCCACGATCCTCCCCCGCCGGCGCGCCACATAGACGCTCGAGCGCTTCATCCCCGAGCGCACGCCCTTTTCCGAGGCGTGCGACGACCAGTGACCCGGACCGAATGCGTCCGTGAGAGCGTCCGCCGCGCGGTTGCGAAGCGCCGCGATCGCCGCCGCATCGCGGGGCTCGGCGAGAAACAACCGGACCCGGCGAACGTTCGCGATTCGACGCACGAGCCGAGTATACTCCACCCTCCGAACCGTCACAAACGGCGGGGCTCGAGTGTTCCACATCACGATACCTCCCCCCTATCAAGGAGAATCTGATGTCGAAGTCCGTCGTCCTGCTTGCAACCGCTGCCACCGTCTTTTTCGTAACGCCGTTGCCCGCGCGCGCGCAGGCCGAAGAACTCCCCGCCCGTCTCGAGGACCGCGGCACCGGCCAGCCGACGTCGATGTTCGGCACCTATATCAAGAAGGGCGAGCTGCTCGTGTATCCGTTCTTCGAGTACTACCAGGACGACGACGCCGAATACACGCCCGACGAGCTGGGCTACGGCCTCGACATGGACTTTCGGGGCAAGTATCGCGCGGAGGAATACCTGATTTTCCTCGCGTACGGCGTCACCGATTGGATCGCGCTGGAGTTCGAAATGGCCGTGTACATCGGGGCCGAGTTGGAGACGTCGCCGGACGATCCCACGGACGTTCCCGGCGAGATCGAAGAGTCGGGGACGGGAGACGTCGAGGGACAGATTCGCGCGCGTCTAGCCCGCGAGACCGATTCCCGCCCGGAATTCTTCAGCTACCTCGAACTCGTTTCGCCGCAGCAGGAAGACAAGGTGCTCATCGGGACGCCCGACTGGGAGTTCAAGCTCGGCTTCGGCGCGGTGCGGGGCTTCTCCTTCGGCACGATGTCGCTCCGCCTGGCGGCCGAATACTCGATGGAGGAGTCGGCGACGGAGTTCGGCGAATACGCGCTCGAGTACCTGAACCGGCTATCGCCGTCGTGGCGAATCTACCTCGGCATCGAGGGGAGTCAGGACGAGGTAGAGATGATCCCGGAGGCGCAATGGCACATCACGACCGACAAGATCGTGGTCAAGCTCAACAGCGCGTTCGGGGTCACGTCCAAGGCCGCCGACTGGGCGCCGGAAGTCGGGATCGTGTTCTCGTTCTAACGACCGTTACGATTGCATCCGGGACTCGATGCGCCGGTCCGGGACGAGCCACATGAGCGCGACAGCGATGTACAGCGCGTCGGAGATGCGCTGGTCGACGAACGCCAGGGCAATCGCGGTGACGTAGGCCAGAATCGAAATCTTGCCCTTGGCGTCACGCCCCACCGCGGTGGCCAGGATCGAGTCGGGCCCGTGGTGGCGCACGATCTCGACCCGCAGGATGGTGTACGCGATGGCCGCCATCAATAGCACGACGCCGTAGAGCGCCGTCGGCTCTGCCGCGAAGTGATTCTCGCCCATCCAGCCCGTCACGAACGGGATCAGCGACAGCCAGAACAACAGATGCAGATTCGCCCACAGGATCCGCCCGTTCACCTTGTGGACGGTGTGGAGCATGTGGTGGTGGTTGTTCCAGTAGATGGCGAGGTAGACGAAGCTCAGCACGTAGGTGAGGAACACGGGCAGAAGCGGGCGCAGCGCGGTGAAATCGGTGCCGTGCGGGATCTTCAGCTCCAGGACCAGAATCGTGATGACGATGGCGAGGACGCCGTCGCTGAAGGCTTCGAGCCGGTTCTTGGTCATGGCGGCGGAGTATAGACGATGGCGCCCGCCGGGCGAGGGAAATTTCTCCTTGACGTTTCCGGCGGATGCATAATAATGCCACCTACGGAATAGTTATACATGTCGAAGCTTTCCCGGCAGAAGATCATCCAGGACATCGTCACCAAGAAGTCGGTGGCGAGCCAGGACGAGTTGCGCCTGCACCTCTCGCGGCGCGGCCACGCCGTCACGCAGGCCACGCTCTCGCGCGACATCCACGAGCTGGGCCTGGTCAAGACGCCGGAAGGCTACTCGTTCCTCCCCGAAGACCGCGCCAAGGGTCACCTGGTCTCGGTCGAACGGCTGGTGCGCGAGTTCGTGCTCGATGCCAAGGCGGCGCAGAACCTGGTCGTGGTGCGCACCAGCGCGGGCAGCGCCCAGGGAGTCGCCGCCGCGCTCGACGCCGAGAGCTGGCCCGAAGTGCTGGGCACCGTGGGCGGCGACGACACCATCCTCATCGTTTCGCCCGACCCGAGGCACGCCACCCTACTCGTCCGACGCATCCGGGAGATCCTCAACTAGTGCACGCCACCGTGCAGCCCGCGGTGGTCGGCGCCACGGGCTATACCGGCGCTGAACTCACCCGTCTCCTGATCAAGCATCCGCATTGCCGGACGCCGTTGCTCCTGCACGACCGCGAGGACGGCGCCGCCGGCGACTTCGCCGAGCTCTATCCACAGAGCGCGGGTTCCGCGCGCGCTCTCTCGATCGAGCGCTTCGCCTGGGATCGCCTGCGAGATTCCGGCACCGACGTGCTGTTTTTGTGCACCCCGCACGAGGTGTCGCGCCGGCTCGCACCCGAAGCGGTCGAGCGGGGCTACCGAGTCGTCGACTTGAGCGGGGCGTGGCGCCTGAAGAACGCCGCCAACCGCGCCGTGTACGCCTTCGCGGACGCCAACCCGGTCGCGGCTTCGCTCCTCGACGCGTCCGCGGCGTACGGGATTCCCGAGCTCAATGCACCGGAGATTGCCGGCGCGCGCCTGGTCGCGAATGCGGGCTGCTACGCGACCTCGGTCATCCTGGCGCTGGCCGCGTGGATCGACGGCGGTTTGCTGGAACTGGAGCACGGCGTCATCTGCGACGCGAAGTCGGGCGTCTCGGGTGCCGGCAAGCAGCCGACGGCGCGTACTCACTTCGTTGAGGTGAGTGGTAACCTCTCTGCTTACAATGTGTTCGGGCATCGGCACGCCGGCGAGATGCGCGAGCAGCTGGGCCTGGACGACGGCCAGCTCCAGTTTACGCCCCACCTGTTGCCGATTCCGCGCGGCATTCTCGCGACCATCTACGTCCGCGCCAAGGACGGGACGCGCGCGACCGACCTCGCCGCGTGCCTGCGGGAGTTCTACGCGCGCGCGTCGTTTTTACGCGTACACGGGAGTGCGCGGCTTCCGGAGATTCGCTTCTCGCTCCACACCAACTATTGCGACGTCGGTTTTGCGATGGAACCCGACGGCCCGCGCGTGGTGTTGGTCTCGTGCCTCGATAACTTGGTCAAGGGCGCGGCCGGACAAGCGGTGCAGAACATGAACGTCATGCTCGGCTTCGACCAGACCGAGGGGTTGCTGTGAAGCTGGTCGTGAAGATCGGCGGAGCCGCCCTCGACGACGCTTCGGTCGTCCAACCCTTCGCGCGCGTCGTGGTCGATCTCGCCCACGGCGGGCACCGCGTGCTGGTCGTCCACGGCGGCGGCTCGGCGCTGAGTGCCGTGCTGCGCGAGATGGGGCGCGAGACGCGTTTCGTCGACGGGCTTCGTGTCACCGACACCGCCACCCGCGACATCGCCGTGATGGTGCTGGCAGGTGCGGTCAACAAGCGCCTGGTCGCGGCGCTCGGTACCGCGGGTGCGCCCGCGCT
>JAKEHA010000126.1 GCA_022615275.1 Candidatus Latescibacterota bacterium | reverse complement strand
GCCGCGCGGACCCGCCGCGCGCGCGATCGCGCGTGAGAGCTGCCCCATCCCGCAGCCGAAATCGAGCACGCGGGCTCCCGGTTCGACGCGCAGGCGCGACAGCGATTGCGCGTTCAGGAGGTCGTTGAGGCGCGAGAGGCGTTCTTGCTCGGCGGGATCGGTACCGTGGATGTAGGCGTCGCCGTCGCCCATGGCGGTCTCCTAGCGCTTGAGCAGGGACTTCAGCACGTAACGCGCGATCGCGGGATTCTTGCGCAGACGCCGCACCGAGTACGGATACCAATTGGGCCCGTACGGCACCGCGACGCGCACGGGGTGGCCGGCGCCCTTGATCAGCGCGCGCAGCGGGGCCAGCACGCCGAGCAGCATCTGGAACTCGTAGCGGTCGTGCGGAACCTGCAGGCGTTCGATGGTGCGCGCCGCCTCCCACACCAGGCGCTCGTCGTGGGTGGCGATCGCAACCGGGCACCCCGCTCCCAGCAGCTCTTCGACCAGGAGCGAATAATTGCGGCTGATGAGCTCGGGGTCGGTGTAAGCGATCGAATACGGCTCGATGTAGATCCCCTTGCATACGCGCACGTTCGCCTTCACCTTGGCCAGCTCGCGCACGTCGGCGAGGCTGCGCCGCATGCGCGACTGGATCACCACGCCCACGTTGTCGAAGTCGGGACGCAGCCGGTGGTAGATATGCAGGGTGTCGTCGATGCAGGGCGAGTCCTCCATGTCCAGACGCACGAACAGGCCCTGCGCTCGCGCGGCCACGAGCAGCGAACGAATGTTTTCGAGGCAGAACGACACGTCGAGCTTGAGCCCCAGGTGGGTCGGTTTGACGTGGATGTACCCGTCGATGCGCCGCTCGCCCATGCGCGCGAGCAGCGCCTGGTAGTCGCGCACCGCTTCCTCGGATTCTTCGCGCCGCGTCACGAACTCGCCGAGGATCGCGGCCGCCACGCGGTAGCCGCCTCGATTGAGGTCTTCGGCGATGCGCACGAGGTCGTCTACGGCTTCACCGGCGATGTAGGGGCTCGCCACACGGCGCACGACCGGCTTGGGTACCAGCGGCAGCGTCATGGCGACGACGCGGTCGAAAACGCCCATGGATCTTCGAACGGCTTTCTAGTGGTTAGAACTTCGGCGACCCGCTCGACACGACGGGCCCGCATTATACTCGGACGGCGCGCGGCGGGAAAGCGGTTGTTCGGGCCGGTCAATCCCGGCGCGCCCTGTTATTCGGACGCCCCGAAGGTCGGGCGCACCAGCGGGAGACTCTGCCCCATCTCCAGCACGCGCAGTTTTTCCCCGAGCACGCGCGCGAGGGTGTCGCCGTCGCGCGGTCGCTTGTTGCCGCCGAACACCCAGTAACCGAACGCACCCCAATGGGCCGGCACCACGACCGGCGCGCGCGTCGCCCACGCGGCGCGCGTGGCATCGGTCGAGGGCAGGTGTCCGTTGATATTGAGAATGGCGACGTCGGGGTCGAAGGTCCACCCCACGTCGCCGAACCCCGAGAAGTAGTCGGTGTCGCCGCTGTAGAACACGGTCCCCACGGGTGTCTCGACCACGTAGCCGAGCGCGCGACCGTCGGAAGCCGCATCCAACCCCAGGCGCGGCCCCATGTGGTGCGCCGCCACCGCGGTCACGCGCACTCCCTCCACCTCGAAGACGTCGCCGGGCGCCATGACGCGCACCTCGCGACCGACGACGTCCAGGTACTTCGCGCACGGCCGCGGCACCAGAATCACGACATTCTCTGGAAACGTTCGCAGCGTCTCGCCGCTCAAGTGGTCCGGGTGCGCGTGCGAGATCAACACCACCCGTGCCCCCGCGTACGACGAGGGCGGCGGCGCGTCGACGCGACGCTTTCGAAAGATCACCGAGCGCTCGAACACCGGGTCGGTGACGATCCCGACTCCGCCGGCGTCGATGTACACGCACGCGTGCCCCCAAAAGGTGACGGCGTCGCGCGGCGGCGGCGGGAACAGGTCCGCGTTCGGGGTCGCGAGCCCGCCGCATCCCGCGAATGCGAACGCGCCCACCGCGATCAAGTTGGTCCAGGAACTCGTCATAACCGCTTCCGTCGGAAGATGACCACGCTGGCCGTCAAGAGCACGGCCGAGATCACGGCCAGCGCCACCACTTCGCGCAAGAGATCGTCGAATCCCGCGCCTCGAATGATGATCCCGCGCGAGATGGCTACGAAATGGGTGGCCGGGAGCGCCTCCGAGAGCACGCGCAACGGGGCCGGCAACGAGGACAGCGGGAAGATATACCCCGACAGCATGATCGAGGGCAGCAGAACTCCCTGGGCGGCTTGCGTCGCCTCGATCTGCGTGGCCGAACGCGCGGAGATCATGAGCCCCAGGGCCAAAAGCGACGTCAAATAGATGAGCGACAGACCCGCCAAGAGCAGCACGCTCCCGTGGATGGGCACCCTAAAGAAGACGTGCATGCAAAACAGCACGAGCACCAATTGGACGAAGGCCAGCACGAGGTACGGCACCAACTTCCCCAGGATCATCTCCAGCGACGAGACCGGTGTCACCATCAGTTGTTCGAGCGTTCCCCGCTCACGCTCGCGCACGATGGCGTAGGCCGTGAGCAGCGTCCCCGAGAACGTGAGCAGGATCGCGATCAACCCCGGAATCAGGAGATTGGCGCTGCGGGTGTCGGGATTGAAGAGAATCTGCGGGCGCGGCGCCACGGGAAGCGCACCGGCGCCCGTGCGCGCTTGCAGGTCTTCCAGCGATCGGGTCAGCGCCCACCCGTCGATCGCGGCCAGACTCTGCGACGCGATGGTGTTGTCGGAGCCGTCGATGAGCACCAGGAACGTCGCCTGCGTTCCCTCCAGGCGCTTCCTCCCGTAGTCGGGGGGGATCTCGATGCCCACCCTGGCGTCACCGGCCACGATGGCCGCGCGCAGCTCCTCCCGGTTCGGTACCGCGCGCTCGATCCGAAACGTCTTGGTCGCCGCGAGCTCGTCGAGGAGAGCACGGCTCTCCGGGCAGCGGCATTGGTCGAATACCGCGGTGGGCACCAGGGTCACGTTGGTGTCGATCGAGCCGAACAGGATCAACTGGAAGACGGGGATGCCGAGGGCCAGGCGCAGCGTCCCCTTGTCGCGGCGCATGTGGATGGCTTCCTTGCGAAGAACGGCGATGAACCCCCTCATCGCGCCGTCTCCTTCGCGGCGGGGGGACCGTCTTCCTGGAGTGCTGTCAGCCGCACGAACACGTCCTCGAGCGAGGGCGCTATGCTCCGAATGGAGACATCGACCGGAACCTGGGCGGAGAGGTCGCGCTGGATGGCCTCGTCGTCGATGGTCGACGGCACCAACAGGTGGAGGCTGTTGCCGAAGATGGTGACCTCGCGCACGTACGCGAGCGCACGCGCGCTCCGCATGACCGGGGCGGGGTTGCCGTCGATGGCCGCTTCGACGCGGCGCGTTCCGGCGGGCGTGATCTCGGGCAGGCGCACCAGATCTTCGGGCTCGCCCTCGACCAGCAGACGCGAGAGATACAGATAGCCCACACGGCTGCAGCGCTCCGCTTCGTCCATGTAGTGCGTCGATACGAGGAGCGTCACACCGCCCGCGGACAGGTCGAAGAGCAGGTTCCAGAGCGCGCGGCGCGCGACCGGGTCGATGCCCGCGGTCGGCTCGTCGAGGAACACGATGCGCGGCTCGTGCATGAGTGCCGCGCCCAGCGACAGGCGCTGCTTCCAGCCGCCCGAGAGCGCTCCCGCGAGACGGTCGCGATACGGCCCGATGCCGGTCAGCTCGATTACCCAGTCCCGCCGTTCGAGCAGACGAGGGCCCGAGAGTCCGTACACGCGCGCGAAAAAGTTGAGATTCTCGAGCACCGTTAGATCTTCGTAGAGCGAGAAGCGCTGGGGCACGTAGCCGATGCGTTTGCGCACGGCGTCGGCCTCGCGCGTGACGTCGATACCGTCGACGAAGGCGTGGCCCGAGGTAGGACGCAGCAAGCCGCACAGGATACGAATGAGGGTCGACTTGCCGGATCCGTTCGGCCCCAGGAGTCCGAAGATGGTGCCGCGCGCGATCGACAGGCTCACGTCGCGCAGCGCGCGGACCGGACCGTAGTCGTGCGACACGCCCCGCACTTCGATGCCGTAGCGGTCGTCGGCGCGTGCCTCTCCGGTCGTTTTCATTCCAGACGAACCGTGGCGGTCATGCCCGCCTTGAGCTCCGGCGCCTCTTCGATGTCGAGCTTGACGGCGAAGACCTGGTCTTCGCGCTGCTCGACGGTCTGCACGTTGCGCGGCGTGTACTCGGCGCGCGAGCTCACCGACGCAACCCGGGCCGGGAACGCACGCGTCGGAAACGTGTCGACGAACACGTCGACCGGCTGCCCCACCCGCACGCGGCCCAAGCGCGTCTCGGGCACGAAGACGCGCACCCACAGTTCATTGGGTGCGAGGATCGCGACGATGCCCTGGTCGGCCGGCACGATGTCGCCCGGCCGCAGATCGATGGTTTGCACGACGCCGCGCGTGGGCGATCGCACCTCGGTCTCGGCCAGCTGGCGCTGCAGGTAGGCGAGGCGATTCTGCGCTTCCTCCCAGGCGGCACGCGCCTCTTGCTCGTCCTCGCTTCGGCTCCCCGTGCGCAGCTCTTTGTAGGCTTGGAAGGCGGATTGGGCGGCGGCGGCCGCGGCGTCGTAGGCCTCGTCGGAGGTGAGCGACT
>JAKEHA010000125.1 GCA_022615275.1 Candidatus Latescibacterota bacterium | reverse complement strand
TACGACGATACTTCATCGGATCGGGATCACAGGGGAGGGGCTACGCGAACAAGTATACGACCAGTCCACAGGCGACGACAACGCCTGAAATCGGGCTTTTTTCGAGGACCGGTTAGGCCAGGCCGTATTCCTTGATCTTCCGATAGAGGGTCCGCTCGGAGATGCCGAGGCTTTCGGCCGCGCGGCGCCGGTTCCCTCCCGAGCGGTTCAGGGCCTCCTTGACCGCGGTCCTTGCAATGCGGTCGAGGCTCAACGTCGTGGGCGCGTGCCCGCCGTCTTCGGCGTGCACCTCGCGCAGGCCCTCGAAGGCCCCCGCGTCGGATGCCGCCCGCAGGGGGCGCTCCTTGAGCAGGTGCATGATCTCGCGCACGTCGCGGTGCAGGGCCAGGATCGACCCATACAGCATCTCGCGCTCGGCTTCCTCGCGGCTCCGTCCCAAGGGCACCGGTAAGAGCGGCGACGCGGCGGACGCCGCATCCGTCAGGTGCGCGTCGACCAGCGCGCGCGTGATGCGCGGGCCCGGCGTCAGTACCACCAGCGTCTCGATCAGGTTCTTGAGCTCGCGAATGTTGCCCGGCCACGCGTGGTCGACCAGACGGCGCGACGCGTCCGCTTCGATCCCGCGCACGGATTTCTGGTGGGCCCGATTGGCCTGCGCGATGAAGCGCTGGACCAAGATGGGAATGTCCTCGCGCCGCTCGCGCAAGGGCGGGAGGTAGAGGCTCACGCCCTTCAGTCGATAGTAGAGGTCCTGGCGGAACACGCCCGAGCGCACCGCGTCGGCGAGATTGCGATTGGTGGCGGCGATCACGCGCACGTCGACCTTGATCGGCGTTCCTCCTCCGACGCGCAGCACGTCGCCCGTTTCCAACACGCGCAGGAGGCGCACCTGCATGTTAGGGCTGGTCTCGCCCACTTCGTCGAGGAAAATGGTGCCGGTGTGCGCGCGCTCGAACATGCCGGCGCGGCGCGCGACCGCACCCGTGAAGGCGCCCTTCTCGTGGCCGAAGAGTTCGCTCTCGAGCACCCCCTCGGCCAGCGAGCCGCAGTTGATCGCTTCGAAAGGTTCGTCCCGGCGGCGACTCGCGCCGTGGATCGCGCGCGCGACGACATCCTTGCCGGTGCCGCTCTCGCCTTGAATCAGGATCGGGACTTCGGTGGGCGCGACGAGGAGAACGGACTCGAGCAGCTCTTCGATCGCCGACGAGCGACCGACGATGCCCGCGCGATGCTTGAGCGCGATCAACGCGAAACGGTGGTCGAGGGTGGCACGCAGCGCGCCCGCGTCGAACGGGCGCTCGAGGTAGAGATCGACGCCCTCGAGCCGCTCGTTGGCCTTGACCGCTTCCGATTTGGGCCCTCCGGCGACGGCGGCGTCGATCGCGGCCGCGGTCTTGCGCAGCCGCCGGACGAGCGCCACGTACGCCGGCTCGCTGGCTTCGTCGATCAGGACACCGGCCGTGGTCTCGGTCAGCGCCTCCACGACCCCGGAGGGATCGTCGACCGTATCGACGCGCCAACCCTCGCGGGGAAAGAGCCCCGCGAGGACCTGGCGGATTGTCGGGTCAAGCGATAGGACGACGTAGTGTACCTGCTGTGAACTCAAGCGGTTTCACCGCAGGTGAGCCTAATCCAGCGACTGCCAGAGTGTCAACTCGATTCGGAGTCGGCGGTTACGAGCGTCGTCGCCTGACGGTAGTCGCGCAGCTTGTTGCGCAGCGTGCGCACGCTGATCGCGAGCGATTCGGCCGAGCGCGTGCGATTCTGATTCAATCGTGCCAGCCGGTCCAGAATCATCAAGCGCTCCATGTCGCGAATCGACCCGCGGCGAAACACGCTTTCGACCACGTCGCCGCGCTCCCGCGGTCCGTCGCCGGACTCCGGGCGCGACTCGATCGATGCGGAACCGCCGCGGCTCACGCGCTCGAACGCGCTTGTGCGCGCACCGAGCGCCGCGAGCGGCTCACTCGCCATGTCGGCCGCTTCGGGCCCGATCATCACCACGTCGCACGCGCATCCGTCGAGAAACGCCAGCGCATCCGCGAGGCTGTCGACGGCTACGAACTCCAGACTGTCATTGGACCGGGGAAGTGCTTCGGCGTCGACGCCGGGGATTCCCACAATGAGCACTACCATTCGAGGTCTCCTTCCTCTGCGATCAACAGGTGAACCACGGTGCGATCGGATTCGCGGCGCATGCCGGCGACCGCGCCCACAACCGGTGCGCACGCCGCGACGAACGCGAGCCCCAGACCGGCGTGGTCGGGCTTGGTCGTCACGAACGGGCGCCACGCGTCGTCGGGCTCGCGCAAACCGGTTACGCCGGGTCCGTCGTCGGCGACGCGCACGTGAAACACGCGCGTCGTTCCCGCGCGGCACTCGTCTACGCGCGTGCGCACGCTCCCCCCGCGGGGTGCCGCTTCCACCGCGTTGCGCACGACTTGAAACAAGACTCTCCCCAGCAACTCGGCGCGCTGGCGAAACGGACCGTCGCCGCGGTTGTTGGCTTCGATGGTGCAGGTACCCAGGCCGACGCAGCGCGAGGCCACGCGACCGAGCAGCGTTCCCCAATCGACGCGCGACGGACGCTCGCTCGCGCACACGCGCAGCGCCCCGAAGCGCGTCGCGAATTCATCCAGGTCCTGCGCCGAGCGATCGATCTTGGCCGCCCACGCGGAGGCGTTGGCTTCGTGCGCGTAGCCGTCGGCGATCAACGACGCGTACGCGCGCACGCTGCCGGCGGTGTGGCGCGCGGCGCGCATGCACTGCGCGATCAGCGTGTCGACGTCGTTCACACGTTGCAGTTCGGACGGCGCGAGCTCGGGCGCGGGACGGATGCCCATGCGGCCCAGCCGTTCCGCCAGCGCGCGACGCAGGACGGCGCGCGCGGACTCGGTCGAGACATGCGGTGCGTGGTCGGACACGCCGCGGGAATGGCAAGCGTCGTGCCCTGTCCGAAGCGCGACGTCAAGTCGCGCAGCTATGCTGGCTTAGAGGAAGAGGTCGGCGGCCGCCGAGGTTGGCAAGCGGCAAGAAATGCCCCGGTCGGAGGACTAAAGCCGGCGATCCAGGTCGAGAATTGGCCGGCGCTGGGCGCGCCGGCTACGCCTCGTCGTGCACGCCCACGTCGCCGCCGTGGAACGATTTGAGCTTCTCGCGCAGCGTCTGGCGCGAGATGCCCAGGATGGCGGCCGCGCGCGACTTGTTGCCGCGCGTCTCCTCCAGCGTGCGCTCGATCTGGATGCGCTCCATGTCGCGCAGCGTCTTCGGGAAGAACGAGCCCGTGGTAGCCGCCGCCGCCGGCGCGCGCACCGTGGCCAACTCGCCGCCCGCGTGGCCCCGAATCTCGGAGGGCAGGTGCGAGACCAAGAGCTCGTCTTGGGCGTCGAGCAAGAGCGCGCGCTCGATCACGTTGCGCATCTCGCGCACGTTGCCCGGCCAGTCGTAGCGCACGAGCAGATCCATCACGTCGCTGGACGGGATCGGCACCTGCTTGCCGAGCTCGCGGTTGAAACGCTCGATGAAATGGCTGATCAAGAGCGGGATGTCTTCGCGGCGTTCGCGCAACGGCGGGATGTGCAGCGGGATCACCTTGAGACGGTAATAGAGATCCTCGCGGAACACTTTGTCCTTGATAGCCGCGCCCAAGTCGCGGTTCGTCGCCGACACGATGCGCGTATTGACGGTTAGGTCCTTTACGCCGCCCACGCGCCGGAAGGTCTTGTTCTCGAGCACGCGCAGGAGCCGCGACTGGAGCATGATGCCCATCTCGCCGATCTCGTCGAGAAACAGCGTCCCGCCTTCGGCCAACTCGACCAAGCCTTTCTTGCGCGTCTTGGCGTCGGTGAAGGCCCCCTTCTCGTATCCGAACAACTCGCTCTCGAGCAGCGTTTCCGGAACCGACGCGCAGTTGATCTCCATGAACGGCCGCGGATCGTCGTGGCTGCACGCGTGGATGGCGCGCGCGACCAGCTCCTTGCCGGAGCCGCTCTCGCCCGTGATGAGAATCGTGTTGGCCTTGCTGCGTCCTATTTTCTTGATCTTGTCGAAGATCTCGACCATAGCGGGGCTGCGACCGATGAACTGCTTGAAGAACGCGTTGCCGGTCGAGCCCGAGCGCAGGTAGGCGATCTCGCTCTTCAAGCGCTGGTTCTCGAGCGCGTTGGAGATGGTCACGCGCAGCTTGTCGACCGAGTACGGCTTGGCGACGAAGTCGTAGGCGCCGAGCTTCATCGCTTCCACCGCGGTTTCCACCTCGGCGTACGCGGTCATCATGATCACGGGCACGGTGGGGTCCTCGGCCTTGACCACCTTCAGGACGTCGAGCCCGGAGCCGTCCGGGAGCTTCATGTCGAGGAGCACCAAGTCGGGAGAGGCGTCGCGGAACTTGGCGATACCGTCCGCCGCCGTCTCGGCGTCGACGGTCTCGTAACCGCCCGCCGCGATCGCTTCGGCCAGCGACCAGCGAATGGTCTTTTCGTCGTCGATAATGAGAATCGTCTTCGGCATTAACGGCTCCTTGTCGTGTTTACGGCGGCGACGCTACGCCGGCGCTCCAGCCACCGGCACGGGCAGCGCCGGCAATCGAACGGTGAACCTCGTCCCCTTCACCAGGAATTCGCACGCGATGGTGCCCGCGTGGTCGTCCACGATCTGACGCGAGATGGCCAGGCCCAGCCCGGTCCCCTGCGTCTTGGTGGTGACGAACGGATCGAACAAAGAGGCGCGCACTTCCTCGGGCACGCCCGCGCCCGAGTCGGCGACCTCGATCTCCACGAAACCCTCGTCGCGCCGGGCCGCGACCGCCACGCGGTCGCCGTGCCCGCACGCCTGCACCGCGTTGAGCACCAAGTTCAAGAGCACCTGCGTCACCTGCGACGGATCGGCGAGGCACACCGCGTCGGGATCGACGGCGGTCGCCACCACCACCCCGCGCGCCGCGGCCGCGTCCGCCGACAGAGCGATTACACGCGCCGCCACGTCGGCGACCCCGCACCGCGACAGCTGCGGTTTGGGCGGGCGCGCGAACGCGAGCAAGTTCTTCACGATGCCGTCGAGGCGCTGGATCTCGTCGAGCATGGCGTGGATGTAACGCACCTTGTCGTCGTCGCCCGCGAGCTTCTCGCCCAACACCTCGGCCGTCGTGGCGATGCCGGCCAGCGGGTTTCGAATCTCGTGCGCGACGCCCGCCGAGAGCTGGCCCAGCGCGCGCAGGCGGTCGTTGCGGCGCACCGCCTCCTCCATGCGTTTCATCTCCGAGAGATCGTCGAAGATAGCGACCAGCACGGTGCCGTTGACGTTGTCGTCGTGCATCTTAGTCACGCGCAAACGGGCGGGAAAGTGTGCGCGCCCGCCGTGGCAGACCACCTCGATGCCTTCCGCGTCGTCGGGCGCTTCCAGCAGGCGCCGGAACAAACCGGCGTGGAGCGGGTGCCGGAACAACTCGTCGAAGTGTAAGGTCCCCGCGGAACCGCGTCCGCGCAGACGCGGGCACAACTCGGTCGCCCACGCGTTGGCGAAGCGAATGGTGCCGTCCACATCCGTGGTCACCACTCCGCTGCGCAGATTGTCCAGGACCTTGTGATTGAAGCGGGAGAGTTGCCGCAGCTCGCTGATGTACGACGCGTTCGCGATCTCTTCGGCAAAAATCGTCTGCAGCGTGCTCAGGAAGAGATAGTCGCCCTGGAAGTGATCCCCGCGGCGATAGGCCTTGTCGAGGATCAGGAATCCGAGCGCGCGCCCGCGGTGGCGCAGCGGTATCACGGTGGTGCGCCACGCGGTGGGGCGCTCCAAACACGACGTGGGTCGCGCGCTGCCGTAGCTCTCGAGGGCGTGGATCTCCGCGGCGCGCGCGTGCCGGGCCCAGCCGTCGCGGATGGTTTCGATGGCGCGCGCCACGTGTCCTTCGTCGAGATGGAACACGGCCCGCGCGGACAGCGAGCGGGCGCCGTCGCTCAAGAGGAGCAAGCCGGCACCGTCGGCTTCCATGAAGCTGACGAGCGCCATCAAGAAGCGGTCGAGCGCGTCGCTCCAGTTCTCGTCTTCGCCGAGGTCGCGCCCCATGTGATAGAGGGTCTTGAGCTGGGCCGCGAGCGGGCGCAGCCGTTCGGCCGGCGCTGCGGCGTCGATGGGCGCGGGATCGGGTCTGGTCTCGACCGGCTGGTCGGGGCGGCTCCCCGCGCCCGGGCGCCGGCGCACCGGCGGGCCCGCACCGGCCTTGGTCCGGGCCGTCGACGACCCCCGCGTCGATCCTGCAATCTTCCTTTTCACAGTGAGTTATGGAACGTCGTCGTCACGAAGACGACGAAAGTGGTAACACGCTTACCACAGGCCAGGAAAAGTCGGCAAACAAAAAGTGCCCGGCTTTCAGCCGGCCACCGAGGGCTGTGACGGGGTCGATCGGCTGGATCAGAACGGCACGTGACGCAGGATGTAGGACTCCAGCCGCTCGCGGTCGGGGTCGGATATGTCGGTGAAGTAGCACGCGACTTGATAGTCGTCCTCGCCCGCCGTTTCGATCTCGGGCTCCGTGCGCACGACCACGCCGTCGCAGGTGACCTGCGAGGGATCCGCGCCGTCTTCGGGCAGCTCCAGGGTGATGCGGAGCTTCGTCAAAAGGGGGATGAAGCTCGTCGAAGCGAAGTAGACGCCGTTCGCGCTCACGTTCAAGCTCTCGGTGCGCGCGCGTCCGCTGCCCAGCGTGATCTCCATCGCCAGGCGCGCCGGTACGCGCGCCGCGCTTCGCCGTTCGACTCGAGTCATCGCATCTTCCTTCCCAAGGCGCGCCGAGCGCCTGCCTGCGTGCGTGGAAAAACGGCGCGGCGGTCGCCGTGGACCGCCGCGCGCTGCTAACGGATTCTCTTCTTGTGGCGATTCTTCCGCAAGCGCTTCTTGCGCTTGTGCGTCCGAATCTTCTGTCGCTTGCGCTTACGTCCGCACGGCATTCGTATTCCTCTCCTCCCGACGTCGCTCGATCATGCGTTGGTGTCGTTGACCCGCGCCTTCAACTCGTTGGATGCCTTGAAGAACGGCACCAGTTTCGCGGGCACTTGCACGCCGTCTCCGGTACGCGGGTTGCGCGCCTGGCGCGCGCGCCGTTCTTTGACCTTGAAGCTGCCGAAGCCGCGCAGTTCGACCTTGTCGCCCTCCGCGAGCGCACGGCAGATGTTGTTGATCACCTCATTGACGATGATGCTGGTGTCCTTCTTGTTGAGCCCGGTGACCCTCGAGATCTCCTCGACCAAGTCTGCTTTCGTCATGGCTCTCTCCCAGTTAGGAAACTCGAAGCGCGCGTTGGGCCGCAACGGCGCCGATTCACCGCGCTCTGATTCTCGACCGGCCGCAACACGGCCCCTGCCCTGCCGGCTTCGAGAGATTAGCGGCCACGC